>JBKPQD010000411.1:0-4449 GCA_046733915.1 Chloroflexota bacterium | reverse complement strand
CTTCCCGACGTCGATCAGACAACCAGACTCGAGACGTCTCAGAGTGTAGCTCGTTTGATCCAACGTGCAATTTATCGCTACGAGGGTTCGATTAATAAGATCAACGTGGACGACAAAGGAATCACAATCGTGGCTGCACTTGGT
Source organism: Chloroflexota bacterium (assembly GCA_046733915.1). Classification (GTDB taxonomy): domain Bacteria; phylum Chloroflexota; class Anaerolineae; order Anaerolineales; family Villigracilaceae; genus Defluviilinea. Next base: position 4,305 of record JBKPQD010000411.1, on the reverse strand, counting down.
TTGCCGCCATTCTCTCATGAAGATGACCCCGCGCGGGCCGTACAATCCGCGCTCATGATTCGCAAGGAATTGAATCAACAAAACGTCCGCAGTTACATCGGAGTCACGACCGGCCGAATCTTTTGTGGATCGGTCGGCAATGAGACACGGCGCGAATATACGATCATCGGTCACGCCGTGAACCTGTCGGCGCGTTTGATGGGTGCAGCAGGCAGGATGGAATCGCTTCGCGAACAATACGGCATCCCGATCCTGTGCGACCGTACTACCTACGACAGTGCCAGGGACTCGGTGGAGTTCGAGGCTCTGCCGCCTCAGTATGTTAAGGGGCGGGCGGAGCCGGTTGAAGTCTTCCATCCGCTGGAGCTGCAGAAGAGCATCATTCGCCCGAAGACCGAGCTGATCGGTCGTCAGGAAGAGAAAGCCCTGCTTGCGAATGCCCTGCAGGAGTTTTCGCGCGGCGAGCCGCACCAGACTATTGTGTTAATGGGAGAAGCAGGCATTGGGAAATCGCGCCTGTTTGAGGACCTGGTGCGCCAGGCTGAATCGCTGGATGTGAATTTGTTTCGTGGCAGCGGCGATGCGATTGAGAAAAATAACCCCTATTATGCCTGGCGACCTGTGTTTAACAAGATCTTTGGCATCGAAGACTTGATTGCTCGGGCTGAATATTCCTTCGAGGCAACCAATACGATTCGCGGTAACGTGGTGGCAAAGTTGAACGAGGTCGATCCGGATCTGGCGCGTTATGCACCGCTGCTCGATGTGATGCTGCCGATTCAAGTCCCGGAAAACGAGCTGACCTCAGCGATGACAGGTGAGATCCGCGGCAGTAACATTCGCGAGTTGCTGACGAGTCTGCTCTCCTTGGAGGCAAGTAAGCGCCCGCTGGTGCTTGTCATGGAAGACCTGCACTGGTTCGATTCGGCCTCCTGGGCATTGTTGTTGGATGTACAGCAAAAGGTGCGTCCGATTTTGCTGGCTTTGAATACACGTCCGCTTAGTGAACCGCCCCCACTCCAATTTAAACAAATCCTGGATTCTGACGGAGCGCGCCTGGTCAGGCTGGAAGCGATGAAGCTTGACGATGTGGAGGCGCTCGTTTGCCAGCGTTTGGGCGTTAAATCGATTCCTCCCATGATCGGGCGCATGATTCGTGAGAAGTCGGAAGGGCATCCTTTCTTTGCCGAAGAGCTGGCATACGCCTTACGCGATTCGGGAATTCTGATCATCGAAAATCAGGAATGCCGGCTCTATTCGCGGCTGGTCAATTTTGAAGACCTGACGTTGCCCGACACGCTGCAAGCTGCCATCACTAACCGTATCGATAGCCTGGATCCGTCCCAGCAGTTGACCCTGAAAGTCGCCAGTGTAATCGGGCGCATCTTCGCGTTTCGCGTTCTGCAAGCAATTCACCCGATTGAATCAGACAAGCCGGCGCTGCGCGAGTACATGGAGAATCTCACTCGCCTCAGTCTCACGCTCGTCGATGCCGAGGCGCCGGACTTGGCGTACATTTTCAAGCATGCCGTCACACAGGAAGTGGCTTATAACCTGATGCTCTTTTCACAGCGGCGACAACTGCACCAGGCGGTAGCCGAATGGATCGAAGAGAGTAGCAAAAATAATATTGAGTCGTTTTACAGCCTGCTTGCCTACCATTGGGCGCAAGCGGCTGAAATGCCCGATTCACTGCGCAACCATCTTGCCATCCGCAAGGCCACCGAATATCTGGAAAAAGCGGGCGAGCAGGCAATGAACAACTATGCCAACCAGGAGGCGGTCGAGTTTTACACCCAGGCGTTAGCGTGGGATATGCAGCTGCCAAAGCCAGAAAATAAACAGGCGCTACATGACCGGCAGGTCAGGCGGGCACGCTGGCACAGCAGGATTGGACTCGCCCATTATGGCTTGGGCTCTCTGCCGGATTGTGATAAGCATGTTCGCGAAGCCCTGCGGTTATTGGAAACACCCTTCCCGAACTCTAATCTGCAATTGGCGCTAGGATTGATTCCGCAAGTGCTCCGCCAGGTCTTCCACCGTTTCTTTCCGGCGCGATATAGCGGCATGATCAAAAATGAAAAGGAGCGCGAGGTTGCGATCGAGGTTTCACGTTTGTATGAATTTAAATCGCGTGTCTATTTTTATTCCAGTGAGACTTTACCAATCATCTATACAGTTTTACGATTTGTGAACGAGGCAGAGCGAACGGGAACAACGCCCGAGCTGGCGACCGCCTATTCAAGTCTGGCAGTATTACTCGGGTATGCCCAGCTGCGCGGGTTAGCGGAAGTCTATCTAAAACGCGGTACGGCCGTGGCACATACGGTCAATGAGCCATCGAATATCATTACTGTCGATGTCGTAACGGCTGTGTATGAATTAATGATTGGCAAATGGGACGAAACGCGGAGGCTCGCTTCAGAAGCCAAAATCCTGTGTGAAGAATTAGGTGACGATCGGCAATGGGGAGATAGCACCGTTGTAATCGCGGAGAGCGCCTTCATCTCCGGCGACATTCAGTCTGCATTGGAAGTGGAACAAATCCTCCTGGAAGATGCCCGCCGCCGACGCAATCCGCTGCAACAATGCTGGGCCTTGTTTGGGGTTGCTGCCATAAGTATCCGACGCGGCAACGAAGCGCCAGCGATCCCGATGCTGGAAGAGGCACTTCAGATTTTGGCGGAGCTTCCTAATCTGGCGTCCTCGATCAATACGAACGCCCAGCTTGCCCTGGCGCATTTCCGTTTGGGGCATCATGCAAAAGCACTGACCTATGCCAAGACCGTCCTCGATCTCGCCGCGGATATCGCACCAACTGTATATTCCCTGCATATCGGGTTCTCCTCTGTTGCCCAGGTATATTTCGAATTGTGGGAACAAGCGCTTCAAAACCCTGGTACAAGCCTGGATGCGCAGCGCTATCGGAAACTAGCCGAAAATGCAATCCAACTGCTGCTCAAATTCCGGAATATGGTGCCTATCGGTCAACCGTTCCTTGCCTATTATCAGGGATGGCATCATTGGTTGAATGATCAACCGCAAAAAGCGATTCAGTCCTGGCAAAAGGGATTGGAAGCCGCCCAAAAATTCAATACGTTGTATGAAGAAGGGCTACTGCGTGCTAGACTTGCCCATGTCTTGAAGAACATGCCTGACCAACAGCAAGCGCATTTCGAACGCGCCTGTCGAATTTTTGAGCAGATGGGGGCAGCGCGGGATTTACATACATTACGAGCCGTTGAGATCCAACCTGTGTCACTACCGTAACGAAAAGAGCTGCATACCTTCCTGCTAGGATGGCGGCATATTTGATTCCAGGTTAAGCCTGGAATTGCCTGCTTCCCAGGCAGAGTCAGGGCCGGGATGCCGGAGAGTGCCTTGTTGACTTTTGATAGCAATTATCGGGCGGCCGCGAAGCCGATGCCCTGCGCGATTTCTCACCACACTCAGGATTGCCCTACAACCTCATAGTGCACGACGGTGGGTTCAAACTCCAGTAGGAAGTCTTTATCCTCCGGGTAATATTTGGCGGTTTCCACATCCTCACCGGCGAAGCCTTTGATGGATTCAAGATCTTTCCAAAAGGTAAGCGTGACAAAATGTGTGACGTCACCTTCTGTCCGCTCCAGGATGTGAACGCTGAGATTGCCTTCCACCGATTGGTAATCCGGAATGGCCCGTCCGATCGTGAATTCTCGATATGCCTGTGCTTTCGAGCGGGGAACTCTGCCGTGCCACATTCTGACGATCATGGTTGACCTTTCTCAAACTAGATGCTTCTAGAATGAATATCACTGATCTTTTGCAATCGTATCCTCTTCGAACGTAAACTTGGTGGGGTTTTCTGTGAACGACGTCCAGGTGATGCACTGCCGTGGTGTGAATGCGTACAGTCCGCCTGAATCCCATTGGTGAGGCTCCGGAGAATATCCAAGTTGGGCGTATTTTTTGCGATACGCTGTCACCAGCTTGTCAGCCAGCTCAGCAGTCGGTTTGCCAGCGGGGCCGGAAATCCCTTCGAGGATCACGACCTGAACTCCGCTTTCCAGGTGAACAGAAACATTTGGGTTGGACTCTATGTTGTGATTATGACGAGTTTCCGGGCTGCCATCGTAATAGATTTTGCCATCCACATACACCCCCCAGCGTGGGATGACGTGTGGTCTGCCATCCGGGCGGACGGAACACAGCCAATAGTTTTGGGAATCCGTTAATTGCGTGGTGACCCAGCTCCAGTCCACGTAAGAAGCGGGATTGTCCACGTATCCCTTTGGGAATTGCGGGCGGGAAATTTTTGGAGTT
>JBKPQD010000410.1:0-3082 GCA_046733915.1 Chloroflexota bacterium | reverse complement strand
GAATGAATCGGCATCCTTCCGACGAATCAGCAGATCAACGTCTGTTTGGCCCAATAAGACCTGGGAAAGCGATGAATTGCTTTTCCAATGACAATATTCAATGCCGTTTTCATTCAATTCTTGAACAAGTTTTTGAATTTTAGCAACGGGCTCTGGGGATTTCATTGCTCTTTCCCCAAAGTCAGCGCCGTATGATTGAGAATCCTTTGAGAAATATCCTCTACAAGCTTGCTATATCCTTGCTCAGTAAAATCAGTGCTTTCCACGACTAAAAGTCGACAACGAATATTTTCCGCTTCGGCCAATTGATCAAACAAGGTCACCGCACCCTTAGCATATCTTTCGGTCTGCGCTACATTTTGTTTATTTATTTCTCGTGGAACATCAACGCGCTGGAGTGTACGCTTAACTAGGGTTTGAACCGAGGCACGTACATAGATGATCAGGTCCGGTAAAGGCAGCAATGTAGTGAACCTTGTAATCTCCTCACGGGTATAAGATGCCCCGGTAAAGACAAACATATGTGCTGCAAGAATCGGCCCTTCGTCCACCAAGACAATACGATCTTTGCCGTAATGACTCATAATTTCGTACATACCGAGCTTACGCTCCAAGCTCCGTAAATTGCTGACGGTGCGTAGGGAAAAGTGGCTATTACGCCAAAATAGTTTGATCGTGTATTGTATGAAATCCCTGTACTTAAACAGCGATCCGATAAAGAATGGGAAAGCAACCAACTCCTGTATTAAATTCTGAATGGTAGGATTGGTCACACCCCGGAGTCCAACACGGCTCGTGGCAAGGTCGACGGACGTCATCACCTGAGTGACTTTTGTCAGCCGACCTTGAACTTGTTGAATCAACGTTGTTTTCCCGGCTCCGGTACACCCAATGAATTCAACAATCATTCGGCCAATCCTCTTTCGGAGGGAATCGGTTGCCGGTTCATGACCTCAGTATAGACCTCTTCATAGCCAGCGTGCATGGCATCTAGACTAAACCGCTTCTCCACCAGTTTTCTACATTCTTGGCCAATCCTTGATCTTTCCAAAACAGACATTTCCCTAAACCTCTTGATTTCTCGGGCGAACCCTGCTTTATCATCGGGATCGACGAGTGGAATGAAGTCAACATTTTCGGCGATTTCACGATGCGGAGGTATGTTCGAGAGTAGCACCGGACGGCAGCAAGCCATGGCTTCAAGAACTGCAATCGGCAGGCCTTCGCCGCGCGAGCTGGAAAAGAAAAGATCCGCGTGCAATAAATGCTCAAATACTTTTTCACGTGGAATCAGCCCTGTAAACTTCACTTGGGAATCTAGTTCAAGCTCTCGACTTTTTGTAGTGAGGGCCTGCCACAACGACCCATCCCCGATATAGGTGAGGTGGCTGTTCTGGTCCATGCTCTGCTGAAAAGCGGATAGTACTGCAAATGGATTTTTAACATCGACTAAACGGCTTATTGCTACGACTGTAAAAACGCCGGTTTGAACTGGCATGTTATTGCGAATTTTCTGTGCAATGCGGTCGACTCTGGCTATATCCAAACCATTTTGAACGACACCAAGCCGGTCACTCGCTATCCACTTATAAACAGCAGGAAAACTATTGAAACTTGCACGGCTACAACAGACTATTCTCGGAAAACTTGCAAAGATAGGTAGAAACATCAATCGGTTCCGTAGCTTATAGTTTGTATAGCTGTCATGAACTGTAACAACAGCAGACCTTGCGAATTGACGGTAACTGCCAAAGCATGTAGCGATGAGAAATAGGATTCCAAGATGAGGCGAGTGGACATGAATTACATCATAATCTTTTGCTACCAAAGCGGTTCTTAGTACATGAAGGAAACCTTTAATAGATCCGTTGCCTGGATAGAACTCGATAGCGGCGGGAGGAGTAATGTCTGACCGGAAGTAGGTACATATTGTAATATCGCGCTCATTAGCCAATGGGAGACAATGTTCGTTGTAAGCTGCATTAGTCTCTCCTATGGAAATCACGATATGAAGTATGCTGAGTTTTATTTTTGAGCTAGGCAAGATTACTCCTCTTCTTCCCAGGATAGCCGTATGAGTGCTTTATTGCGGTATAACCCGGATTTCCGAATTATCGGTTCGAACCATCGAGATAGCTTCATCCTTTTGATCTATTACGGCTGCGCTCACCACAATAAGACAAAGAAACAGCCAAGTTGGCTTCCTATACTCCCAGGTGAGTGTAGCAGCGGCGGCTGCCCAACCTGCAAGAACTGCCAGCCACAATCTTTTTTCCCAAGTAGGTTGGCTAAATATCTGGCGAATCGCGACAGCCAATACGAATCCAAAGAGGAGAAACCCCACCAGTCCCAGCTCAACCAGGACCGAAACAAAAGAATTGTGAGCGACCTTATTCTCGATATTGATCGACCGGTACATATTGCTTCCGATACCCACAAGCGGATGTTTTTCAAAGGAAGCAATACCCTGTGCCCACAACTCAGTACGCCCATTCAGGTCGCCACTTGAAATTTCATTGCCTGTTGTCCCCAGGCGTTCGAAGGATTCCTGCGGGATGAGAGGTAATGAGAAATAGCCCACTGCAATCAAAAACACGAAAATGGCGATCCGAGTCGACATTCGAAGGCGGGTAAGCGAGGCAAGACCGAATATGAACCCAGGGATCGCAGCAACGAGAGCCAGACGGGTTCCGGAAAGAGCTATTCCGAGCAATGCTGCCGGGATGTAAGCGTAGTTCACCCACTTAAGCGAGCGCAATATAGCATTGTTGCTCTTAGAGTCAGCAAGGTACCAGGCTACCGCAATCCCGATCGCGAGAATCGCTCCCAAATCGTCGGGACTGGTGCCAGCAGCGCTGAAGCGCCCATAATAAAAAGTCTTGCCAATTATGAAATTGATAACCGTACTGCCCAAGGCTACATAGCCGCCCAGAACATACATTTGCAGGGCAGCCTCGACCGATTCACGTGTCGTATAAAGGTCCCACAGGATACAAACCATGAGGAAGATTTGGACCCACGTTATTAAGTGTTCTACCGACCTGTCAGCGTTCATACTCCAAAAAACGCTGATGGCGTTCCA
>JBKPQD010000409.1:0-4202 GCA_046733915.1 Chloroflexota bacterium | reverse complement strand
CTGACGCTCCGATTGGATGCGGCGATCCGGCGAAGCATAGCGAAGTGCTGCACTCAAAGACGAAAGACGAGATTGTTGGTCTGCGATCAGACCCAATGTTTCGCTGGCAAGTTGTGACTGGAGACTGGCTACTCTCGTACTGAGATCGAAGACCGTGATGTGCGTAGCAAGCTCGGCAGCAGCGGTCGGAGTCGGGGCGCGCAGGTCGGCGGCGAAATCGGACAGGGTAAAGTCTGTCTCATGACCCACTCCGCAGATGACGGGAATCGGTGAATTGGCAACAGCCCGCACGACGCGCTCATCGTTGAACGCCCACAAGTCTTCGATCGAGCCACCACCGCGCGCCAGCAAAATAACATCGGGCGATTGGAGAAGTAGAGAGTTCATGGCGCTGAGGATTGCAGCCGGCGCTTCGATTCCCTGCACGGCGGAAGGCGCAACAATCACATCTGCAATGGGTAGGCGCCTGCCCAGCGTGTGAAGCATATCGTGCAGAGCTGCGCCCGTCCTGGAGGTCACGATACCGATCTTTCTTGGCAGCAGGGGAATCGGGCGCTTGCGCTCGGGAGCAAAGAGTCCTTCCGCCTCGAGCATCGCTTTCAGGCGCATGAACTCCTGATATAACGCGCCCTCCCCTACCGGTCGGATTTGATCGGCATAAAGCTGGTACTGTCCACTAACTTCGTAGACGCCGATCCGGCCGTGGACTTCCACTTCCATGCCATCCTGCAATCCCATTCGCAGCCGCATGGCGGACGTTTTCCACATGACGCTTTTGAGCGCCGCGTTGGCGTCTTTCAATGTGAAATAAATATGGCCTGAGGCAGGACGCGACAGATTCGAGATCTCTCCTTGCACCCACACGTCCTGCAGAACTTCGTTCTCCTCAAGAAGCTTGCGGATGAAGAACGTTAACTTGGAAACTGTCCATTGCTGCGCGCTTTGTGCGGAGAAAAATGAGGATTGCATTGATAAAAGGATAATCGAAAAAGGATGAAAGATAAAGGGGATAAGCCAAGATCGTTTTCGTCCTCATGTGCAGGCGTATTTGCATACTATTCGCGCGCGGCTGGCATCCCTATTCCCCGTCGCATGTCCTTTTCTGCTACAATTCGAACATCGTATGAAACATCTTTTTTCCCCGTGGCGGATGAAATATATGGAAAATAGTAAGGTCGAAGGGTGTATTTTCTGCTTGGCGCAGGACATGGAAGATGGCGTGGAGAACCTAATCGCCTACCGCAGTGAGCATTCCTACGTCATCCTGAATCGCTATCCTTATACCAGTGGTCACTTAATGGTCGTCCCGTATATCCATAAACCCAATCTGGAAGAACTTGATCCCGAAATACGCGCCGAAATGATGGAATTAACGACACGCTGTATGACTGTTCTGCGCAAGTTATACAGACCCCCGGCATTTAACATGGGGGCAAACATTGGCGAAGCCGCGGGAGCAGGCGTGAAAGGCCACGTGCACATCCATATTGTGCCACGCTGGGCGGGGGACACGAACTTTATGTCCACGGTGGGAGAGGCGCGCGTCCTGCCAGAGTTGTTGGAGGACACGTATCAGCGCGTCAAACAGGGCTTTCGCGAATAAAAAGGTTCAGCCACGCCGAATCCGGGCGACCGCTGGAACCACTTTCAAAATGTTTCGGTTCAGATCTTCCCGTCTTGTTTCTAGTTTTCTTCTATTAAGCTTTGTCCTCAGCAACTGCAGTCCGGGTATTGCGACGGCGACATCTTCCCCAACAAGTCCGGTAACTCTAGTCACGGCGTCTACTACGCCGGAGCCAATCACACAAACACCTGCAACAACCCAGCCTGTGCAGGTCCTCAATCCGCTGACGGGGCTGGCGGTCCAGGACCCGTCGTTGCTGCAGATCCCGGCGACGTTGCTTTCCATTTCCCATTTCCCACCGACGGCGCGTCCACAGGCGGGGTTATCTTTTGCGCCTTATGTTTTCGAGATTTACATCACTGAGGGTGCAACGCGCTTTCTGACGACCTTTTACGGTCAATTTCCGAATCCTGAAGTTCCTGTCACCGGCAACTGCGCAGTTCGAAGAGAGCCCTTCCAGCAAACGAGACTATTGCTCGGCAATCTCGTTTGGGACGACCAGAACGGGAATGGCATCCACGAGCCCTGGGAGAACGGAATCGGAGGCGTATGCGTTAATCTCTACGACGCCAATCTCCAATTGCTGCAGCAGACCACAACGGATACGAACGGCTACTATGGATTCAACGTCGACCCGGGAACCTATCGTCTCGCCTTTTCAAAACCCGATGCAAGGGAGTTCACGCAGCGAGATATCGGAGATGATGAGCAGGATAGTGATGTGGATCCCGCCACGGCTTGGACGGACCCGGTAGAAGTGTCTTCATCCGCTCTCGGCTTGGACGCCGGGCTGGTGCCCGTCAATGTTTCAGCGACAGCGGAGCTACCTCCCGCCAAAGTTGGACCCGTTCGCTCGGGTCGCCTGGTGTATGCAGACATTGCCGCGTTTTTGCCCGACTCATGTTTGATCTATGCATTCGCTTCCGCCGAAGTCCTGGCGGAATTACCTAAGTGCGCATTCGTCTACCACGATATTCAAGGTGGCGGCTACATGTTGGATATCAACGAGATGATCCAATATACCAAGGCCAACAAGACAAATGACGAGCCCATTGATTATTCGAGCAACGTCTATGCCGAGGAATCACCTGCGGGCGGCGCGGAGGCTGCACGGCTGGACGAGTACATTGCCTGGTTGAATCAATCGGCGTGGGTCTACGATCCGCTTTATCAAAGCTGGTGGCGTTACGTGGATGATGCCAATCCCGGAACTGCAGGCATCCTGCACGCCGAAGTGGACCGGCTCACGAATCGCCAGTTACATTTTGAAAACGTGATCGTTCTGTTTGCTATCCACGATGTGATCTCGCCCACCAATTTGAGGATTCATCTCGAACAGGATTGGGTCGGGAACGCGATGCTCTTCCGCAATGGCAGGAAGTATGACATTCGCTGGAGTACCGTTGCGACGGACGAGGAGCTGCAAACTGGACGGCGTAAACCCATCCGATTCTTTTACCCGGATGGAAAGACACTCTTCCCGCTCCAACCGGGTCACACCTGGGTGATCGTCGTCACACCAGAAACCGCGGTCACAGAAAATTCCCCAGGCAATTGGTTACTTCAGTTCCACCAACCCGCTGGGGCTAAATAGCAAGCCTTGGCGAATCAGGGCGAGAAAGTATTACATATGATTTATGGTTGCAAATTGGAGCCTATCGTTTGTCTATGACTCGGAAAACGAACCTCTTGCTTTTCCTTTTTTTATTGATTACTTCCTGCACCAGCCCCTCCACTGCAGTAGCAACACAACCCGGAGATCCGCCAAAGTCCACAGTCACACACGTGGACAACACCCAACCATCCGCCACTACTGTAATAGAAACTTCTCCCACCCTAGACCCTTCCAGTTTCAGCACACCCCAACAGTTGCCGACACCTGTCAGGCTGGGACCTGACGAATTTCCCGCAGGCTACAATCCATTAACGGGACAACCTGTTTCCGATCCGGCGCAGCTGACATACCCTGCCTTGCTGCTTTCGATCTCCCACTTCCCTCCGGCAGCCCGGCCACAGGCGGGGTTTTCATTTACGCCGTTTGTATATGAGTATTACATCACGGAAGGCTCCACGCGGCATGTCGGTGTGTTCTATGGAGAGTTCCCCGCCCCGGAAATTCCGCTGCATGGCGACTGTCAGGTCCGCAGCGAGCCAGTCACGCAAACAAAATTCATCCTCGGCAACCGCCTCTGGGAAGATAAGAATCGAAACGGTATCCAAGACCCGCGTGAAGAAGGAATTGGTGGGATTTGTGTCAACCTACTGGATCCGAATGGAACTCAACTCCAGCAAACGACAACCGACAGCAACGGCTATTATGGATTCAATGTCGATCCCGGCCGATACGTCATCGACATTGAAAAACCATTCTGGCTGGAGTTTGCGCAGAAAAATGCGGGAGAAGAGTCCATGGATAGTGATGTCGATCCTGCTTCCGGTCGGAGCGATCCGATTGACGTCTCGGACTCCTCGCTCCTGTTTTGGGATGCAGGCTTAGTCACGATCTCGACGCCGACGCCCGAGCCTTCCGTCAACCTCCCGCGTCCTGAAGTTGGACCCATCCGTTCCGGCCGTATTT
>JBKPQD010000408.1:0-6300 GCA_046733915.1 Chloroflexota bacterium | reverse complement strand
GATGGACTTCAGCCGCTCCTTGCCCGCTTTGAATCCCTCCAGATCATAAAAGGGAGATTTCTCGTGTTCGCCCGTCCATTCATTCCAAAGTTTTTGATTCGCCTTTAAAAATTCATCCATAAGTAATATTATTCCATGGAGATCATCACAAAATCATCAAAGCTGACATCACCCGAGGAGACATTTTCTCCGCTCCATGCAAACAGCCCGATATGACCGCTCGTATACGTGGAATCAACTACGGAATCGATCTGCTTACCATCCACATATAAGGTCAGTGCATTTGCTCCACAATCCGCACCGACACGATAGGAGGATGCATCCTTGGCAATCAGGTCCGAGCTACCCCATTTCCCGCTACTCGAGAGAACGGCATCATCTTGTCCTTCCGTCGCCTCAATAATCGCATATTCTCCACCCGGGGTCATCGCCAGATAATAAAATGACCAGTCGTCGGACTGTTGAAAACAGACGATGCCAAACGCTGTCGTCGAATCGGCATGGTTCATCGCCGTGACTTCCACATGGACATTTTGGTAATCTTGATCGTTCGGGCGGCTCCAGATGACATAATTTTTCTCGAAGAGTTTCATGCGCAGCGTTTTGTTATCGTATTCGACCGAGCTGTCTTGATCGGTGAGCGTACCCCAACCATCCCGGCTAACTGAAAAATCATCGCTCAAAAGCGGCGGATTATCTTTCACCGGCGCGAGCGTGGCGGTGGATAGGGGCACGGCGGTCTCGGTCGGCTGAGGAACGACTACTGTATTCATGGGCAGAGGAGTATTCGTACTGCCGGCAAACAGCCCAAAATTTCTCCCGGTGAGGACGTACCCACCGATCCCGAGGACCGCAAGCAACAGACATGCGCCTGCCAGACATCCTGCGATCCAGCCGATGGGGGTTCGAGATTTGCTTTGTACGGCTTTTGGGGCAGCAGCTTTGACTTCTGGCTGGCTCGTGGCGACACTCGGGCGCACCGGTGTGGGCGGTACCGTTTCCCGCTGATGTGCCTTTTTCGCTTGTTCCAGCGCATTCTTCCAGGCGGTGACGAACTCTCCTGCGGTGGCGAATCGGTCCTGTGGGTCTTTGGCAAGTGCCTTGAGAATGACTTGTTCGATCGCTTCGGGGATATCCGGTTTGACCTTCGAGGGCAGGGGTAGTGGGTCTGAGATATGTTTGAAGAGAACCGCAAGCGGTGTATCTGCCACAAACGGAACGCCCCCCGTGACCATTTCATAAAGAATGATGCCAAGCGAATAAATATCGGAGCGCTGGTCAACAGGCATTCCCTGCGCCTGCTCCGGGCTGATATAGGCAGGTGTGCCCATGACAGCATCGGTTTGCGTCAGGCGGGGCGAGGCACTCTCCAAGAGTTTAGCGATTCCAAAATCCGTGAGAAACACATTTCCGAACGAGTCGATCAAGGCGTTGGCAGGCTTCAGATCGCGGTGGACAACGCCATGCGAATGGGCATAGCTAAGGGCATCTGCCAGTTGGGTAAAGATGCGATCGATTTCATTCAACGGGAGCGGACGTCCCGCCTCCATCTTGTCCTTGAGCGTCCCCGCGTCGAGATAGCGCATCACAAAGTAAGCAACGCCGTCGCTCTCACCGTAATCGAAGACCGGCAGAATATGCGGGTGTTCGAGCATCGCAATGATGCGCGCCTCCTGGTGAAAGCGCGTGGCAAACTCCTTGCTTTCGGCGAGCTGGGTCGGCAGGACCTTGATCGCGACATAACGATCGACGGACGGTTGGAATGCCTTATAAACATTTGCCATGCCCCCTCTGCCAATCTGGTTGATGATGCGGTATGGACCTAGTGTTTGTCCGGGTTGGATGTTATCCATGCTGCACTCCTGTTGAATTGCCCCATTCTACGACTATTTTGTTGTAAATTCCAAATTTTATGACAACCTGTCAGATCTGAAACACAATTACCATGGAAGTATGGAATTCATATATTCTATGGTACACTTTTGTTGCTCATAGCGCTTGTCACATTAATAAGTTAACTCTGCCTCCATTGCAGATTGTGCAGCACGAGCATATATTTTGGGAATTGTTTTGAGACTCTTAACGCAGCCCGATGCAATTACGTCGGGCTTTTTTGTTGGGCGAGCACTCTGCAAAGAGCGACTTGGATTGGCAAGAGGAAGTAAATAGAGTCATCGAAACATTCCATATGTCATTCTGTCGGTACGGCAGCTGCCGGGACCTACAGAATAAACCAAAAAGGAACAGATGACGACCGACTTTACTTCTCTCAACCTGCGCGAAGAACTCGTGCAGGCAATCACGGAGCTGGGCTATTCCGAGCCAACACCCATCCAGGCGGCGATGATTCCGATCATGCTGAGCGGGGCAGATGTGATCGGACAGGCACAGACCGGCACAGGCAAGACTGCCGCCTTTGCACTCCCCATTTTGCAAAACTTCAAACCACAAAGACAACCGCAGGCGCTTGTCTTGGCGCCAACGCGTGAATTGGCGCTGCAGGTCGCTGATTCGATGACAGAATATGGCAAGCATCTTAATGTGCGCGTGCTCGCCGTCTATGGTGGGCAACCCTATGGCCCCCAGATTGGGAATCTCAAGCGCGGTGTAGATATTGTTGTAGGCACCCCGGGACGCTTGAATGACCTGCTTGAGCGCAAAGTCCTCAACCTCAACGAGATCAAAACCGTGGTTCTAGATGAAGCGGATGAGATGCTCAATATGGGTTTCATAGAAGAAGTAGAAAAGATCCTTGGGGAGACTCCTGCACAGAGACAGACGGCTCTCTTTTCGGCTACCCTGCCCAAACGGATTCGCGACCTGGCGAACCGCTTCATGCGCGACCCTCAATCCGTTAACATTAAACGCGAGACTCTCACCCTGGCATCCACGGAACAGCGCTACTACCTCGTCCACGAAGCAGAGAAGACCAACGCGTTGACACGTCTTTTCGAGGTCGAGCCGATCAAGAGCGCGCTCATCTTTGCCCGCACTCGCGCCGAGACGGCCACGCTGGCGAACGAACTTGTGGTGCGTGGCATCCCCGCCGAAGCGATTCACGGCGACCTCGACCAGAATGCGCGCGAACGCGTCCTCGGGCGATTTCGTGCGAATCAATTAAAGGTGCTGGTTGCCACCGACGTTGCAGCGCGTGGCTTGGACATCGAAGATATTTCCCATGTCTTCAATTATCACTTGCCTGACGATGCTGAAGTGTATGTGCATCGCATCGGCCGAACAGGGCGCGCCGGAAAAACGGGTGTCGCGATCACACTTGTTTCTCCACGTGAGAAGCGACGTTTGCGCGAAGTGGAAGCACTAACCAAGCAGCCGATCAAAAAGATGGAAATCCCCACGCCGAGCGACATCGTCAAACACCGTGAAGGACAGGTGGTCGAAACGTTGAAGATCTGGCTCGGTCGCGGGCGATTTAAACGTGAGCTCGAGATGGTACAAGAGCTGATCGAGGCGGGTCACGATCCCCTGAACATCGCAGCCGCGGCCATCAAGGTTGCGCGTGCCGATGAGAAGCAAAGGCCAATTGCCGAAATTTCCGAAGTAAAAGATGAACGACGAAAACCAGAAAGAGGTTTTGAGCGTGGAAATGGCTCTCCACGAACCGCGCGGCGCGAGACCCCGGGACGGGGTGAACGCTCCGAGCGGGGAGGCAGCTCGCGGCGTCGCGGCGATGGCTCTCATGAAGAAGGAATGGTGCGCCTGAAGTTGAACAAAGGCAAGATGCACGGAGTCCGTCCGAACGATATTGTCGGCACGATTGCCTTCAATGCCAACATTCCCGGCTATGTAATTGGCAAGATCCGCATTGAAGACAAGATGACATATGTAGACGTGCCAGAAGATATGGTGGAGCAAGTTCTCAAGCAAAATGGGAACTATCGCTTGGGGAAAGAAAAGTTTGCCCTGACCAAAGCGTAATCAATAGACAGTCCCCTGAAAAGGGGATCTTGTCTTTAAAAAGCCTATTCCTATCTGATTATTAGAGTTGTTTAAGAACTCTAATAATCACATTGACACATCACAGAAAGCCGATAAAATATTGACTAAATCTAGACAAAATCTAGACAAACCTTAGACAGGAGAGAATAATAATGAAAGCGAGAATTTTGTTCGGAATTTTAGTATTGTCACTTGTTTTAGCGTCATGCACCCCTGAAGCAACTCCGACAGCCGCACCGACCATGGCGCCGACGACTATGCCGGAACCTACTGTTGCGCCAACCGAAGCACCTGCGACACAATCCAAAACGATTGTTGACTTAGCGGTGGCCGATGGGCGTTTCAAGACACTGGTAGCGGGTGTGCAAGCGGCGGGTCTCACCGAAACCTTGAGTGGAGAAGGCCCATTTACTGTTTTTGCTCCCACCGATGAAGCCTTTGCGGCCCTTCCGGCGGGCACACTCGATAGTCTGCTGCTGCCTGAAAATAAGCAAGAGCTCAATGACATCCTGCTCTATCACGTTGTCCCTGGTAAAGTGATGGCTGCCGATGTTGCCGGTCTGGATGGCAAGATGGCAGATACGGCTCTCGAAGGTAAGCAGATCGGTGTCAAAGTTGACATGGGCAATGTATATTTGAATGACAATGTCAAAGTGATCTCCACAGATATCGAAGCCTCGAATGGGGTCATCCATGTCATAGACGCGGTCCTGTTGCCGTCCGCTGACGAAGCTACCATGGAACAAAAAGACATCGTGGACACCGCTATAGCAGATGGTCGCTTTACCACTCTTGTCGCTGCCGTACAGGCGGCCGGTTTGGTGGATACGCTCAAGGGCGAGGGTCCATTCACGGTATTTGCCCCCACCGATGAAGCGTTCGCTGCTCTGCCCGCTGGCACCCTGGATACGTTACTTGCCCCAGACGCCAAGCAACAGCTTACAGATATTCTGCTCTACCACGTGGTTTCTGGCAAAGTGATGGCAGCAGACGTTGCCGGGCTAACTAAAGCCACTACCGTCCTTGGCAAGGATATTACGATCAAAGTGGAAGATGGCAAAGTCTATTTGAACGATTCGGTCCAGGTCATCCTCACCGATATCGAAACTTCGAATGGTGTGATCCACGTCATTGATGCGGTTCTCCTCCCGCCTCAATAACTTCGGGACCGGTTCTCCTCTTGAATCCTACAGCTCGTGCGGCAGCACGGGCTGTAGGAGTTTAAAGGGTAGTAGACAATCCTACGCACCGTGACAGTATTGAGCGTTTTGACCACTTTTGTCTGAGGGAAGGCACGTGGAACTTGCTCTGCCAGGGACTCCATGCCAAAGCTAAACATCTTTTTACGCAGAGGAACTGAAAAACTTGCGGGGGTAAGCGTAATAAAAAGGCGAGTCCACGAGACTCGCCTTCTTGATCTGATTTCCTGTCGATCTTATTTTCGTACCTGATCATCCTCCGGGCGGATCATGCCTTCGGGGATGTCTTTGTCATTATACAAGGCAACGCTACCGGTGGGATCATAATTTGGGCCCTGCTCGGGGGCTTTCGTTAATTTTTCGCTGAGCTCCCATAGCCGTTGCTGAACATTCTGGTCGAGGGCATAGGCAGCGGGAGCAAGCTCTTTTCCGTTGCTGAAAAACTTTCCGTTCGCATCTTGAAATTCCGGCGAAAGAGCAAGTCGCACCACTTGCTGTGCCGCGCGGGCGGGAGGCGCGGAGAACAGCCAGCTCAGCAGACGAATTGGTGAGGCGGCATCCCTCATGATGGAAGAGCGCACCAGTCCCGGATGAAACGCCGTCACGGTCACACCGGTATTTTCCATCCGGCGTGCCAGTTCAAATGTGAATAAGAGGTTCGCCATTTTGCTCGCGCCGAAAGCAGTCAACGGGTTGAAACCGTGTTCTCCCTGCAGGTCATCAAAATTCAATTCGGTTCTGGAAGGAGCTGTAATATTAATAATCCGTCCCGAGCCGCCGGCCGTCAGACGATGCATAAGCATGTAAGTCAGCAAAAATGGACCGAGGTGATTCGTGGCGAACATGGTCTCGTATCCATCGATAGTGGTTCCGCGTGTCTGCCGGTACACGCCCGCATTATTGATCAATACATCAATCTTGTTGTAACGTGATAGTAACACCGTTCCCAAATTCCGCACGGAGGACAGGTTCGAGAGATCGCAGAGCTGCATGTCTAAGTTGGGATTTTGTGTCGCGGCGGCGATTTCTTTCTCGACCCGCGCGGCACGGTCGGCGTCACGCGCCACCATAATCACGGTTTCGCCTGTCTTTGCCAGCTCCAGGGCAATCGCCTTTCCCAGCCCGGATGTGACGCCTGTGACCA
>JBKPQD010000407.1:0-6287 GCA_046733915.1 Chloroflexota bacterium | reverse complement strand
AAAGCAAAACCTGATGGCACGCATCAACCTGCCGATGGGACGCGTCGAAATTCGCACCGACGAAGGTGGACATAGCCTGGACCTCGATATTGCCAACTTGACCCTCAAACATCTGCTGCTCCTGCGCATCTATTCGGACTCTACATTTGCGCGCAGCTTCCGCTATGACCGTGAGGATATCACTCGTGCCCGTGCCAATGAGACTCTCGCCGCACAACATGGCTTGCGCGGCGACATTGAAAATCCATTGACCGGGAAACCGATTTCCATGCGAGCTTTCCTCAAGTGGACCCTGAACGAGGTCAGACCATTAGCAGAGGCACTGAACCTGTGGAACGATCTAACCCCACTCGTCGAAATGGCTGAGGGCGGACGGAACACCGCCGAAAAACTGCGTGCTCGCTTGAATATGGAACTGGGCGCAAATGATGAAGTTCCATTGGGCGTGCTCAAGGAATTGTTCTTCGAACGTGAAGCTGAGGTCAAAGCAGACGCCGAACGCATCGCCTCCGACTATGGCTCACTCGGCTCCGATGCAGCCAAGATTAACGAATATCTGCAGCGCGGGCGTGATGCCGCGCGCCAGACTCAAAACTCTCCCATCCAATTTCGCCCCCGAACTCAAGCTGTGATCGAAATTTCCTATCCGAACAAAACTGCCGAAATTCTTGACCTTGCCCAACAATTGATCCGCATCCCAAGCGTGACCGCCTCGCCCAATGAACGCCTTGAGGAAGTCCACCGCGCCGGATCATTGATCGATGACTACTCGCGGAACGCAGGATTGGAAGTGAAATATTTCGATGGAAAGTATCCTGCGGTCTATGCTCATTTTCCCTCTCCAAAAGGTAAAGATGAAGCGGGTGAACGAGATATTCTCCTCACCGGTCATTTCGACGTTGTGGAACCTGAGCCTGACGATTCGCAATTCCATCCGCGTATCGAAGGTGATTACTTGTGGGGACGTGGCGCGGCAGATATGAAAACGGTTGTCGCTACGTATCTTGTTTGGATGAAAGATCTGATTGCGTCCCATCGTCGGGGCGACTCATCGCGTCGTCCATTTCCAAACATCGCTCTGTTGTTGGTCGGTAACGAGGAAAATGGAGAAGCAGAAGCCTGGGGGACGCCCCATGTTCTGCAAAAACTGAATCTCACACCATCACTTTTCATCGCCGGCGAACGGACAGGGGAAAAAGGCGACGAGCTGTTTGGCGAGATCTGCGTCGAGAATCGCGGCGTGATGCGCTTCGATGTCATAGCACGCGGAGCCAAGGGTCACTCCGGAATTGCGGGCACAGGTGACCTCAGCGAAAAATTGATCGCGGCGCGTTCTGCCCTGAACGAAATATTTGCCAGTCATCTCACGCTCAAAGCCGCGGATGGTTGGCAGTCGCAAGCAAAATTCCCGTTCATCAGTGTCGGTACGCCAGGCATTTATAACGTCACGGCCGGGCAGGGGATTCTCGGCGTGGAGATTCGTGCCATTCCCCAGGATGACGTGGAAGCATTAAAGTCTAGAGTAGAAGAGTATTGCGCGTCGAACGGACTAGAATTGTGCGTGAACGTGATGGAAAATGGCGTGATATGTTCGCCCGATAACCCGGCGTTGAAAGCATTGATTGATTCGGTGAGGACTGCCTCCGGTGGAGAGCCAAAAATTGGCAAAAAGCTGCCCGGCACCAGCGCCCGGTTTGCTCCCGGCGGACAAGCAGTGGTGTGGGGCCAATCCGGTGTGGGTCCTCATGCGAAGAATGAGGCGCATTACATCCCGAGCATTGAGCCGTATTACCAATCGTTGAATGAGCTAGCAAAGTTGTGGAAATAAGTAGTAGGTCACGTCTTCGCGAAGACATGACCTACTTTTTTGAGTACCGTTCGCAGCTACATTTTTAGCGATTGCACAAGGAATGCATAGATATCGCTGATCTCTTCAATCTGAATGCTAGTTGGTTTGCCGAAGCCGTGACCGGCCTTGGTTTGGATGCGAATTAGAACCGGTGCATCTCCACTTTGACAGGCTTGCAGCCGTGCCGCAAATTTAAAGGAATGACCCGGTACCACACGATCGTCGTGATCGGCAGTAGTGATCAGCGTGGGTGGATACGCGGTCCCTGGCTTGAGATTATGATACGGGGAATATGCATATAAAGTTTTGAACTGCTCGGGGTCCTCCGGGGAGCCATAGTCGCTGACCCAAGCCCAGCCAATTGTAAATTTATGGAAGCGCAGCATGTCCATCACGCCAACCTGTGGAATGCAGGCACCGTACAGGTCGGGACGTTGGGTCATGCACGCGCCGACCAACAACCCTCCGTTCGAACCGCCCTGGATCGCCAGCTTGGGCGTGGACGTAATCCGTTGGGCGATCAACCACTCGGCGCAGGCAATGAAGTCGTCAAATACGTTTTGTTTGTTGTGCAACATGCCTGCTTGATGCCAGTCCTGCCCATACTCTCCACCGCCGCGCAAATTTGCCGAGGCAAACACGCCGCCTAATTCGATCCAGACCAAAAGACTGACCGCAAACGCAGGCATGATCGAGATGTTGAAGCCTCCATAGGCATATAACAGCGTGGGATTTTGTCCATCTCGAACGAGCCCCTTTTTGTGGGTAAGGTATAGAGGAATTTGGGTTCCATCTTTGCCGGGAACAAAAACCTGTTCTGTTTCATAACCGGTAGGATCAAAGTCCAGTTCCGGGGAGCTCAACGGTTCGACAGAACGCGTCTTGAAGCTGTAGCGGTAGACGGTTGTCGGGTAGAGAAAGGATTGGAAGGCGTAGAACAACTCGTTATCTTCGCGCGAACCGCGCAATCCGAGATCGGCAATCTGCACCACGGATCCCGGCGCAGGGAACGGGACGTCTCCATCCGGCGTTCCATCGCGTTTGAATAAACGTAAGACATGATGCGCGTCCTCATTATAGAGCGCGGCAAATTGGTCATGCACCATGATGACGCCCTCCAGAACAGCACGGTGCTCGGGAATGAGGGTTTTCCAATCTTCTTTTTGTGGATGCTCGAGGTCAATCGCGATTAATTTTCCGCGCGGCGCCTCATAGTTCGTGAAGAAATAAAACGTAGTACCGTCGTTCCCGACGAGCTCGTACGTGGCCTCCAATTCTGAAATCAATTCGACAAATTCATGCCCGTCCTGCATTTTTCGATAAAAGAAACGATTGCGGATATCGGATCCCTGCCAAACGGTCAAGCCATGATAACGACCATCGTCAGTGACATGAGATTGAAATCCCCATTCTTTTTGATCCGGTCGTTCGTAGGCAAGCTGATCCTGCTCCTGCGATGTATTGATTTTGTGGAAGAAGACTTTCTGGTTATAGTTGACGTTTTGAAACTCATCCCCTGCGGTGGGAGCATCGTAACGGGAGTAATAAAAACCCGAGCCATCCGGCATCCAGGCTGCGGTACAGAATTTACTCCACTCGATCACCTCATCGAGATCCTGACCCGTTTCGACATTGCGCACATGCCACGTCAGCCAGTCCGACCCGCTGGCGGAGGTAGCATACGCGAGCCAGTTTCCATCCTCGCTGAATGCAAAGCTTGTCAGAGCGACCGTGCCGTCCTCTGAAAGCGCATTCGGGTCGAGCAGCACGCGCGGCTCGTCCTTCAACGATGCCATTACGTAGAGCACGTTTTGATTTTGCAAACCACTGTTGCGCTGTTGAAAATACCATTGGCCTTTTTTGTGGGGTGCCCACGCCTTCGAATAGTTCCATAGCTCGGTCAGGCGCTTTTTGATCCTCCCTCGTGCCGATATTTTTTCCAGGATCGAGAACGTCAATTCGTTCTGCTTTTGAATCCATTCAAGCGTCTCCGGTGAATCCACATCTTCCAACCAGCGGTATGGATCGGTGACATACGTGCCGTGATGGTTATCACTCTGTTCCATCGTTCGTGTGTTTGGATAGGTTATCTTCATTACATTCTCCCAATTAATGCTTGTGGATTACCTGTTGATCGAAAAAATCCAAAACGTACCCAACGCATCCTGCGCTTCTTTTTCAAACTTCATCCCAATCTTTTTAGCGACTTTTTGGGATGCAGTGTTTTCTGGGTCGATGATGCTAATGAGGCGTGTGAACCCTAGTTTCTCGAACCCATAACTCAAAATGGCTTGCGCCGCTTCGGTGGCGAGTCCCTGTCCCCAATAGTCTCGTGAAATCGTGTAAGCGACTTCGACCTCGTTCTGTCCATCGATTGTCCACGGCAGCAATCCGCAACGACCGATGAACTTTCCGGTCGCCTTGTAGATCGTGGCCCATAACCCCAGCTCCGGAAACCTGGGATGCCCATGCATGTGCCATTCCAGTTCTTCTTTGGCTTCTTCGCGTGTTCGCGGGGCATCCGGGATATATTTTGTTATTTGGGGATCGCAGTAAAGCGCCCACAGCTCATCCAAATCTTGGATCACTTGATGGCGCAGCAAAAGCCGGTTGGTTTCAAGAATAATGGACATTTTAAAAAGGCTTGAGAACCATCAACGCTGCGATGATGACGACAATGATCTGCTCCACAGCATGGGCCCATCGGTTCGTCTGGTCATCGAGTGCGGCGCGTAGCTCGGAAGTGACGCGGCCCTCAGCGAGGGCTGCTTGTAAGAAGGATTCCACTTTTCGGTTATGAGGAAGGAACATAGTGGGCACCATCACCATAGCAACAAGGACCAGAAGATTGGAGATCAAAAGCCAGTTCTGAGATGCACCCTGTAAAAAACCAAAAATAGGCCACTTTAGCATCAACGCCACAACGATACCCAGCACGATCACAAGATTGCTGCCTGGAATGACCATAGCTCGATCCAGTCGGCTCCCCACCTGTGTGAGTGAGGCGATTACTTTTGGATCATCACTTTTGTTGGCAATTGCCCGCACCACCTGCCGAGCAAAAATGCCGCCGACCATCACAATCACAGCAAGGATATGTAAGAACTTGAAAAAGTTATACCAATTCATTTTGCCTCGTTGCATTCACTTGTCGATTACCAGATTCGTCCGGTTTGACATTCGATGGTTAATGACGAATCAAGATCCAGCGCAGGAGTTTGTGACAACTTCAGGATCATAATTCCGCGCTGTTCCGGTGTAGGAACCAATCCCTGTTCGCTGCGTCCAGCCAGCGCACCTCGCCATGTTTGCCAGCCAAGACGCTCATAGAATGATTCGCGATCCGTTTCCAAGCAAGCAATCCGATATTCACCATCGATATCGTCTGCCAAGCGGCGCATGATCGCGCTCCCATAGCCCTGGCCCTGATAAGCGGGCAATGTTGCTACGGCATCCACATAAGCCGCCTTCAATAGCGGATGACCTTCTGGCTGTACCCAGCGCGTGGTAACCATGGCGTGACTTACGAGTTCGTCCTGCTGATAGGCAAGAAAGTGCCAGCCGCCTGATTGGACATAGGTAAAAAGATTCTTGAAGTCCTCTTCGTGGTGCGCGGCAACGCAAACCTGAATGACCTGTTCACGAAGGGAGGCAGTTAGATTTTCAGTTCGATCTGAGCTGATAAAGATTGGCTCGGTCATGAAATCCTTTTCATCCCGTAGAAAATGTAAAAACAATCATACGCGTCCGATGCCAAACAATAACTTCTCGCGATCCATCGGCGCGGGACCATGAATTGCCAAGGTAATCTGGGGGCGTGGCTGATGCCATGGTCGAAGAGGAATCACTTGCCGAAGTGGGTCGCGCGAATCAAGTGCCGTTGCAACCGTTGTAGCTTGATCTTTACATTCCCAACGAATGGTTTCCCACAGCAATCTTGCTGTCTGCGATTGCCCTGGTTCGTACCATAATCCACTGACGTTAACATCTCGTATGACGAAATCGGATGGGAGTAGATGGAACACACGATTGACCATGCGGAGAGGTGCTGGAGGATTGTTGAGCGTATCGGATTTTAATAGCCCGCGCGCCCATGTCTGCGCGCCTGCCCGGAGGTTTCCATTTTTATCGATTGCTGCAAAGTAGCGGTACGGCTTTTTTCCACCCACGGAAACGTCCAGAGCATTCGCAATGGAATTTGCATCAGCAGGCGGACAGAGATTATAGTTTTTATAATATGCATCTTGTTTGCTGGCAAACTCTTCATAGTCCTGCCTCTCAATTTCACGAACCGTCAGGTGCGGCAGCGCTTCCGGTCGCCGTTTGCGTGTGGGTACGATGATCACATTGATGGCTGATTCCGCAAATTCACGGCACCATTTTGTGGCCACCGCATGCGAGCCATGGTTGTCATGGAGCATACCTGTACCTATCACAC
>JBKPQD010000406.1:0-5037 GCA_046733915.1 Chloroflexota bacterium | reverse complement strand
GATATCGAATCCGCCCGTGGAAGGAATACCTCCCTTGGGCGTAGCCAACATGGTTGGATTCGTTTTTGGAATATCGATGCTACCAATGTTGGGTGTAGGCGTGCTGGGACCGGGTGTCTCTGTCGGCGGAGCGGAGGAGGTAGTCGTTTTACAGCTTGCCAAGAGCACCAGGATAAAAAAGATCAACGCGAATCGCTTCAAATGCATAAATGGTTCCTCGTTTAATGAATCTGGCGGAACGATACCGCCGGTGCTTGGTTTCCCCACGCATTACGGATATAGGACAGGATCGCTGCAATTTTCTCACTCGTGAGCTTGTCGTGAAACCCCATCATGGATCCCTGGCCGTAGGTGACGGTGTCAATGATTGGTTCGGGATCGTGCAGTGTCACAATCGGGTTGCCTGCCAGGCGGGGATACAGATCGGACCAGCCTGTACCATCCACCTGATGACACTCGGCACAAAATTCGAGGTACAACTGTTTGCCGGATTTGATCACTTTTTCGGGTTCGGGCGGTCGCTCTGTGTGGGTGTTACAGGCACCCAGAATCAGCACGATGAGTATGACCATCCAGGGAAGGTATCTAGCACGCACCGTCGACCTCCTATGCTTGACCGCAAGTCTTGAGAGCGAATACTGGTACAAATGTAGCGATCATATAAATCAAAATGAACATATTCAGCAGCATCGCAATAAATGCCATTAACGGACGTCTGAATTTTTCTGTGTCTTGCAGTAGATCATCATTTCTGACCGGGTTCTCGGACTGAAAGGTCCGCCACTGTCGCCATGGCAGATAAATCAAGAAGAGCATCGCAAGTACGCTGACTAAATTAATCACTGCTTCCACGAACTGCAGCCCGGATAATGGACCAACGGGCACGGTCAGTCCGCCCCACTTGCACGAGACCGAGATGAGAGCCTCGAGGAGGACCAGATGCACGAACCAAACCCCAATCCCTGAAAAGAGACTCCAGCGCACCTGACTTTCACTGGGCTTGGAGAGATCAATTTCCGGCATAGTCATGACTCCATTTCTATCTTCATTTCATCAGGTAAGGAGAGATGAAGAGGGTCAGATAAACCAGGATCCACTGCGCCGCGCCAGCGTAATTACTGATCCCATCCGCATCCAGCGCCCAGTGGCGGTCTTTGTCGTATTGACCGCGCAAGGCCTGAATCACGATATAGATGCCCTCAAAGACCGTTCCACCGGTGAAGATCAGCGTGAGGATGATCGAGATCCAGTAAATAGATGCGTAGGCGTTGTCATCCCATTTGAAGGTCAGGGATTTCAAGTGCCACCAGAACACACCAATAAAAGCCACTTGCAGCACAATGGTGATGAGCATGAGCATAACGACGCGGGGAATATCGTTCTTTTTGATCGCTTTGTCTTCGAGCAAGGACGGGATGCAACTGGCAATCAGCAATAAGGTGCCAATAGTCGGTATGAGCAACTGGGGCATCGGCAAATCGCCCGGCGGCCAGTCATTCGTGCCCGACCGTAAGTAGAAATAGGTCACGATCGTGCCGCCTAACTCGGCTGCTTCCACCAGACATAAGAAGATCATGCCAAAGAACATCGGCGGATACTTTTTCTCCTCTTTTTTTACAACGGCATCTACCGGCAGCGCATTCTTCGGACCTTCCTTGACCCAATCGGTCGATAGCTCGCGACCGCGCGGCCAGAACCAGACTCCCAGCACACCCAGGAAGATAAAAGTAAAGATCACCACGAAGGTCAGGCTCCACATCTGGTTGATGAAGTGGATGATCATCACCACCGCCGCAACAAACGGCCAGATCGAATCCCACGGGAGCCAGACGCGCATCTCTGGCTCGGCATCCAGGGCGGTAGTGCCGAGCGTCTCTCGTCGTTCCAGGCTCTCCTCGAAGATATAGCCATCCCGTGGAGCATCCCAGAGCGGATAGTGACTCTCTGCCAGGGGCAGCGTGGCGAAGTTATAAGGCGGTGGTGGGGAAGAGGTTGCCCATTCCAGTGTGCCCGCGCCCCAGGGATTGTCTGTCGCCCGCGCGCCACTGCGCAAGCTGCTGTAAACGTTGAGCACGAACAGCAACACGCCGATGCCCAGAATATATGCGCCGATGGTCGAGATGAGGTTGGGAAGATCCCAGCCCAGGCCGGGAAGGTAGGTATACACTCTGCGCGGCATCCCATATAAGCCGGAGAAGTGCATCGGGAAGAAGGTGACATTGAACCCAATGAACGTCAGCCAGAAATTCCACTGTCCGAGACGCTCGTTCAACATTCTGCCGGTCATCTTCGGGAACCAGTAGTAGATCGCCCCTAAGAGCGGAAATACACTTCCACCGATCAGCACATAGTGCAGGTGAGCAACCACAAAGTAGGTGTCCTGCGCCTGCAGGTCAAATGGGACCGACGCCACCATCACTCCTGAAATCCCACCGATCACAAATGTGACAATAAATCCCAACACGTAAAATAGCGGCGTCTTCAGATTCAACTTGCCATGCCAAAGCGTGGCTAATCCGGAGAAAATTTGAATCCCGCTGGGAATACTGATCACCATGCTATTGATGGTGAACAAGCTCAAGCCCGTCGTGGGAAGCCCGGTGGCGAACATATGGTGAACCCACAACCCGAAGCTGATCACGCTGATGGTCACCAGCGAGATGACCAGCAGCGAATATCCCACGACGGCGCGGCGTGTAAAGGCCGCCAGGATTTCGCTGACCATTCCCAGGGCGGGAATAAAGATGATATACACCTCCGGATGCCCGAAGAACCAGAAAAGATGCTGCCACAACAGAGGGTTACCGCCCAAGTTTGGATTGAAGAAATTCGTATTAATACTGCGATCGAAGCCGAGCAGGTTGGTAGCGATCAAGAGAGTCGGCATGGCGAAGTCGACCATGACAGAAGTTACCAGCATGGCCCACACGAAAATGGGCATGCGATTGAGTGTCATGCCTGGGGCACGGAATTTGAAGATCAGAATTATGAGCTCGGTGGCTGCGATCACGGCCGCGATTTCTGTTCCGTTGATCAGCTGCTGGTAAACATCCATGCCGAAGCTAGGTGTATAGCGCGACTCGGAGAGGGGTGTGTATGCAAACCAACCACCATCCGGACCCGTGCCCATGATTAGGCTCATCCACAGCACAATGCCGGAGAATAGGAACAGGTAATAGCCAAACGCATTCGCCCTGGGGAAGGGCACATCGCGGGCGCCGATCATCAACGGGACAAAATAGATGCCCACGCCGAGCATGATTGGAACGGCAAACAGGAACATCATCGTCACGCCATGGACGGTGAAGAGTTGATTGTATTGGTTCGGATCCAGGAATGTATTTTCCGGGACGGCCAGCTGGGTTCGCATCAGCAGCGCCGCAATGCCTGCCAAGGCAAAGAACAGGAATCCCGTCACAATATAGCGCGCTCCGATATTCTTATGATTGCACGCCGATAACCAGCCGATCAGCCCTGGTCGCGATTGCCATAGCTCGTGGAGCCTGGCGCTTCGCTCATCAGCAGGGGGAACGCTGACAACATCTTCCGGCGGCACTTCTTTTGCGGTAGTCGTTCGCTTTACGGGTGTCTTTTTCGGCGCAGGTTTGGTCGTTCTTCGGGTCGAAGTTTTTTTGGTTGCCACAGATTCTTCTCTCTTCTTCTCTTAATGTAAAGATTCTAAATAGGCGATCAAACTTTGCAGATCTTCCGAGGTCATGTTGTTCATATTGGGCATCAGGGCGCCCGGTTTGACGTGCTGCGCGTCGATGATCCAGCCGGTCAGGTTACCGCGATTTTGAGCGAGACTGGCACCCGCGATCGTCAAACGGCTATCCAAATGGGTCAGGTCGGGACCGAGATCCACGCAGCTGCGGTCGATCTCTTTCTCCTGTTCTTCCAGCCCGCGCACATGATGACAGAACACGCAGCCCACCGACAGAAAGACCTGTTGTCCGCGCTGGGCTGATGCATCAGCGGGTGCAGCGGCTGGCTGTTGTTGCACCTTGATCCATTTATCGTAGTCGGCCTGGCTTTCCACCACGACCATAAAGCCCATGTGAGCGTGCTGCAGGCCGCAGAATTCCGCGCACTCGCCGCGATAGACGCCGATCTTGTCCGATTCCAGGGTGATATTGTTAATGCGGGTGGGAATCAAATCCATTTTTCCATGCAGTTCGGGAATCCAAAAACTGTGGATGACATCTGCGGTTTGCAGTTTGACCTGCGCCGCCACGCCCACCGGTAGATGGATTTCATTAGCGGTGATCACACTCTGATCTGGATATTTGATTTCCCACCACCAGCGCCGGCCGACAATTTCGATTTTGATTGGAGGTTTCTCAATCGGATTTTCTATGGCTGCCAATGTATAAATGCTGTAGCCAAAGACAACGCCGATCACAATCAAAGGGACGACAATACCGCCGAAGATCGGCCAGTTACGTCCCGTATCACCGCCGATGCTTTCGGGGTCTGTGGCGCTCGTGCTGCGCCGACGACGCAACAGCGCGGCAAACATCAGCCCAACGACAACTAACCAGATGACGGCACCAAGCCCGAACATGAACCACCATAGCTCGGCAATGCGCGCCGCGGCGGGTCCATGAGGCTCAAGCGTGGACGGATATGTAGAGGGACTGATTTGTGCCCCGGCACAAGCACTTGTCAGGAACAGGAGAAACAAGAAGATAAAAGACCAACACAAGTGCTTCTTCACCATAAACGTTTCCTCTCTACCGAAGAATCAAATCTCTTACATTCAGCTGATGATACAGGTAGGCCGCCATGTCATAGGCTTCGTCATCAGAAACGCCCAAATCGGGCATGGCGTTGCCGGGGTCAATTTCTTGCGGATGTTGAATAAACTTGGCGAGATTTTCCCAGGTGTTCGGCAGGCGTCCCGCGACGTAACTGCGTTCGTAAAAACGATTGAGTGGAGGCCCTGCCATTGAGTTCGCCCCCGCCACACCGGGAATCGTATGGCAGGAACCACAGCCGTAATTTGTAAGCAGCCGGCGACCGGAGGCCACCGCGCTG
>JBKPQD010000405.1:0-2339 GCA_046733915.1 Chloroflexota bacterium | reverse complement strand
CGGCTGACCGTTGTCAACTGTGGTCCTTGATTGTAGCTGACGTCCAGACCGTCGCGCATGGTTCTTGTGCCGGTGTTCACGATCGTCCATTTGATGTCAAACTTGTCGCCCGGCTTGAAGATCGAATAGTCGAACGGCCGCTGGTGGATCACATCACAGTCATAGGGAGATCGGGTCGCAGGAACGCCACCGCCCCCGCCCGCTGGGACGAGGGTAGGGGATGCCAGCACCAGCGGAGTCGCAGTCGGCTGAATCGATGTGGGCGTGTCGACTGCGACGGGCGTCGCACTGGGAACGGCAGTATCGGTCACAACGGGCTGGGCTTCGGCCGTATCCAGGTCCTGGGCGGCAACCGTCAAGGCAACAGAGGTCGCCACCTGGTGTGCCACATCATCCGGGTTGGGCGTTTGTGGCTGAGCGGGCGCGCAGGCTGCCAGCAGAAAGATCACGGTCAGCACCGTGAAGAGGATTTGTCGGGTGGATTGTTTCATGCTATTCTCCTTCGTCGTTCAATAGTTATTTTGGATTGCCGTCACCGATCCCTAAAGGCTGCCACTTCTTACTATCCTTCAGGCGATGTTGAATGCCATGACGGTCGTGGGTTTCATCGAACCCTTCCGGCTTAATGAACATCTGGTCGCCTTCGAGCAAGCCATGGACACCGGTCTGGCCGGGTTCCGGTCGTCTCTCACCCTTGAACTTCGCCGCATCACTGGGCATGTAATCGGTCGGTTCTTCATAGGTGGTGACATACCCTTCATAATTACGCAGGACAACTTTGTGATCTGACATGCTCAACAGGTAATTGGGCATGACAGGAATCTTGCCGCCGCCGCCGGGTGCGTCGACGATATATTGGGGAACCGCGTACCCGGAGGTATGGCCGCGCAAACCCTCCATGATTTCGATGCCTTTTGCAACGGGGGTTCGGAAGTGACCGGCGCCTTCGACAAGGTCACATTGGTAGAGGTAATAGGGGCGCACCCGAATCCGGACCAAGTCCTGTACGAGCTTACGCTGGATGTGAACGTTATCGTTCACACCTGCCAGCAGCACCGACTGGTTCCCAAGCGGAATCCCTGCTCTACTAAGACGGTCGCAGGCTTGTTCTAGTTCCAGCGAAATCTCGCTCGAATGGTTGACGTGGATATTCAACCACAGCGGGTGGAACTTGGCGAGCATATCGCATAGCTCCTGTGTCACCCGCATCGGCATAAAGACCGGCACGCGTGAGCCAATGCGGATGATCTCAATATGCGGAATTTCACGCAGCCGGCCCAGCAATTCCTCCAGAACCTTGGGTGCGAGCACGAGCGGATCGCCGCCCGAGAGCAGCACGTCACGGACCTGAGGTGTGCGCTTGAGATACTCGATCTGCATCTCGAATTCCTGGCGATTAAATGTTTGGCCCGGATCACCGACGATGCGCGAGCGCGTGCAATAGCGACAATAGGAGGCGCATTGCGTTGTCACGAGCATCAGCACGCGGTCAGGATAGCGGTGCACAAGTCCGGGCACGGGCGAGTGCCGATCTTCCGCCAGGGAGTCTTCCATCATCGCCGTGAACGATTGCAGCTCCTCCGAAACAGGGATGACCTGTTTGCGAATGGGATCCTCAGGGTCGCTCGGATCGATCAGGGAGATGAAGTAGGGAGTGATGTCCACGCGGAACAGTCCGCTGGTGTTTAAGGCTTTTCGTTCTGAGTCGGTCAGGGGAATGACCTTCTCGATTTCTTCGACCGTATTCAGACGGTGGCTCAATTGCCAGCGCCAATCGTTCCACTTTTCATCGGGAACGTCGGCGTAAATAGGGGCACGCTTCGAAACAAAAGGTGTAGGCATAGGATTTTCCTCCGAGTTAAAACTAAAGTTTGGGTGATTCCATCAGGCTTTCGGCGCGAAAAGAAGAGCACGGAGGATCGTGATCGGGTCTGAAAAAACCTGCCGACGTTAACTTCATGACAGTATTGTAAGAGATAACAAAACAAGGGTCAATGACTACTTGGGTGGGCATGGCTGGCGTATGCACGACCGGTGCTCGACCGTCGATAAAGTCTGTACAATAGGTTTAAGGACAGAGTGTGCCCGGGAACCGATCCGTATGGGGCGGTGTACTATTTGTAAAGGACCTCTCCGGAGAGGCTTGATTGGAAGAATCCACCTTAATCCGTCACGCAGCGAACGGCGACGCGGCAGCCTGGGATTCGCTGATGCTATTGCATCAGGAGTCTGTCTTCAGGCTTGCTTACCTTCTGCTTGGCGATCCTGACGAAGCAGAAGATACCGCCCAGGAGACCTTTCTGCGCGCCTGGAAATATCTCCGGCGCTTTGATCCGACG
>JBKPQD010000404.1:0-7810 GCA_046733915.1 Chloroflexota bacterium | reverse complement strand
TTAGTTATTTACATCGTATCTTCGACCACGTGTTCACCCGCTTTGCGGGCAAGATATTGCTGTTCGATCCAGGCATAGGTTTTGGCTAAACCAGCTTTGAACGGTGTGGATGGTTCCCAGTTGAAGACCTGCTTGATAAAGGTGTTATCACTGTTCCGGCCGGCAACCCCGCGCGGCGCAGTTAGATCATACTTGCGGTTGAGCTTCACGCCGCCGATCTCTTCGGCGAGGCTGACCAGACCGTCGACAGAAATTAACTCGCTGGAACCCAGATTGATCGGCGTGGCTATCAATTCATCACAGTGGACGATCCTGTCGATCCCAAAGACGCAATCCTCAATAAATGTGAAGCTGCGGGTCTGCGTACCGTCGCCCCAGATCAGGATTTCATGCATTCCACTATCCTTCGCCTGAATGACTTTGCGGCAAATCGCCGCCGGCGCTTTCTCACGCCCGCCATCCCAGGTACCGTTGGGCCCATAAACATTATGAAAACGCGCCATGAAAGTTTTCATATGCCGCTCGGCCCAGTATTCCTGGCAGAGCATCTCGGCAAAAAGTTTTTCCCAGC
Organism: Chloroflexota bacterium; assembly: GCA_046733915.1. GTDB lineage: Bacteria > Chloroflexota > Anaerolineae > Anaerolineales > Villigracilaceae > Defluviilinea. The sequence continues at coordinate 7,239 of JBKPQD010000404.1, read as the reverse complement.
CATAGCCACGCTCTGGCATGGCGGGATATGCATCTGACTCCTTCAACGCCCGCACATCTGGATCCTGTTGCAAAAATGTATTGTACACACATGCTGAGGAAGAAAAGAAATAGCGCCTGACACCCGCCTCGTAGGAAGCTTCGAGCAGATGAGTATTGATCAGAACGGAACGCATGCATTCAATTCGAAAGCGCTCGATGAATCCCATCCCGCCCATATCGGCTGCCAAGTTATAAACTTCGACCGCATTCTCCACGGCGCGGACGCAGGATTCGATTTTACTTAGATCCAGGCATAGATTTTCTACGCCTGGCGAGCGCTGGTACCACCGGCTCAAGGGCTTTTTATCCACCGCGCGGATGCGGGTATAGCCTAGATCATGAAAATAGCGAACCAGCGAGCCGCCAATAAATCCACCTGCGCCCGCAACTACGATGAGATCGTCCTGTTTCAAATCACGACGAATCGACTGTTTTTGGTTTTCGCCCATGCTATTTGGTTCTCCTGAGAATTGTTATGAGATGCGACGCTCACTTACCACTCTGCATCCGAGTAATAATGCGACGAAACTTTTTCGGTGATGGAACGGATGCGTTTGATCTCATCCTCGCTCAACCGCTTTTTCCAAGTATTGATGTTGGTGCGGCTATCAAGTTTTACAGAATAGATATTTTTTCGGGGGGCTTCGACGGGGTTCTCCGAGCTGCTCGAGTTGAGGATGGTCTTTTCGACCCGTCGAGTAAAGTCCAGGCCCAGGGAATTGTACAGGGTCCGGAACCCTTCTACAGGGTCGAGCGAAAGGTCTTCGTGGCGAACGGCGATCAAATCGGGATTCCGCTGGAGCACCACATGAACAGAGTGATAAATCACGTTCCACAACACGGCTGCTTGGCCGATAATATCATCTGTTTTGGCGGCTTGCATTTGCTCCCGATATGGCTCGAGAAAATCGCGCATCAGCAAAGGCTGGTCGAGCAGGTCTTGAAAATCAAACGGCCAGTTGAGTCGCTTGAGGCTGCTGGCAAACGCCGCCGGATGACGCACCGTGATGACCACTTTGCAGTGCAAACACTTCGCAAACCATTCCGTGGAAAACGCCGCAAACGGATCTTTCAGCAGCGCGCGCTGGCCGCGCATCAAACCGTTGTAAAAAATGGCAAAGTCACGTCCCATGCGCAAAAAGTCGCGGCGGGACTTGAGCGAGCGGACCTCGTCCCACAAGTGGTAATCGAACTCCAGCAACTGTTTGAATGCAGGCAGATACTCATCCTGATTATCTTCGCAAACGTATTGGTACCAGTGCTTCACTTTTGCACGCAAGACGCCGGGACGGTGCAGCACATTCAAAGGCTCACTAATATAGGCGTTAGAACCATCGGCCGCCAGCATTTTTCCGACCCAGGTGGTGCCGCTGCGGTGCGTTCCAGTTACAAGAATGGGATGCAATGTATCAGCCATATCTTTATTTTAACGCTTTTAGTGGGCAACAATGGAATTCACACCGTAGAGGGTGGATGCACAGCGGTTTAATCGGAACCCGGCGTGATCGCCCAAATCCTGCATGATTTCTTCGGCTAAGAACGGGACCACGAGGTCACGGGCGCCTTCTGCTTTAAGGTTACGAATTTTTGCATCGCGAAGATCCCATGCCAAAGCACGCTGTTGGTAGACGGGAAAGTTCTGTGCGTTACGCATGACTGTACGTAAAGGATATAAAGAGAGCAACAGAAGAGCAACAACTGTAATGCGATACAGATTTATGGGTTGAAAAAATTTCCTGCTAAAGTTGGCAATCCAGAGCCCTACCAGAGCACCTTCCATCATCAACGCGCAAGTCAAGATTACGACTGCCGCAAAACGAGCACGCGGCGCAGGAAAAGACTGTCCATACACACTGGGAGCAAAACTCGACGCAATCAGCAAATAAGCGAGCAAGGCGATGGCTACGATAAGGAGCAGAATTCGATTGCGGGTTTTAGATCGCTCCATCTGCGGACTTGAAGCCATCCCAAGAAAAAGGGCAGCTGGCAAGAGGACCGCTACAAATGCAGGTAGGGGGAAGGATCGAAACTCAGCGACGAGAAATTCGGCGGGATACTTGAAAGTTTTCACGATCACATCAACTAAGCCAGGCGGCGCTTTTTCCAAGCGGATCGCGTTGGCAGGGGAAAGCGCCAGGATTGCCAGGGCAAGTAAAGAACCTGCTAAAGCCGAGAACAAAATACTGAGCGCAGATCGGTTTACATGTGAATCTCGCAACCACCACACACCACAGATCGCCAAAACCAATACTGTAATGGTTAATGCTACAGAAGGCTCAGAAAAGCCTCCCACGATGAGGAAAGCAAGAAAGCAGATTGCCAAGATCCAAAATGAGGGGGGTTCTACTTTTGCCACCCGGATTTGCTTCAGGAGGAACGCTCCAAGAAAGGTCAAAAATACAAGCGGCGCAAAGTGAGAAGTCATCCCTGCGCGCCAGTAGAGAATTTCATATGCATTAGGCGCCTGTACCACAGAAAAATAGACGATCAAGGTTGCTAGAAAAAGGGTCGTTAAGCGGTTCCAGCCCAGCGAAGCCATCTGCACGATCTCATTCAGTAATAAGTAGAACCCAACTACGAAGAGAGCTAACATCAACGGCGGGAGGATCGCCACGTTATACCAACCAAATAATTTGTCCACCAGGCCGATAAACAAGATATTAGTATAGCGACTCGAGGAATGCTGGTAGCGTTCCACCATCCAGGTCAAAAAACTTCCTTTTTGAAGATAAAAAGCGGACAGACAATAATCGTCACTGCCATAACGAGAAAAAATACCGAGGTAACCAAACGTGCCGATAGCGAATAATGTTGTAAGAGTTCCTAGAAGAACGGCAAGTCCAAAGAGTGGATTGCCTGAATCATCTTGTCGTACGCGGCTCAAAAAATTTCGCATCACAGAAAATTGTTCTCCAAAATAGCCCGTCAGGATTTTATTCCCACTGCAACCAGGATCATTCCGAAAGATGACTGGCTTTCCAGCTCCCGCAACAACTGGCGCTCAGCGTGTTTGGGCGAAAGTAAAGAAAGAAATGGGCTTAGATTATAGACCGTTCCAAAATATTCAATACCTAATCCGCATTCAGATAACAAACTGCGGAGCGATGTGGGATGGAATCGGCTGATATGTTGTTCTGCTGCCATTTTGGGAGTCATGTTAGTTCGATCCACGACCCATTCCATGATGGGCCAGAAACTTCGATAGTTGGGGGTCGTAATCAGCAACCGCCCACCAGGACGAAGAATGCGCGCGGCTTCACGAACGGAAACTTGTGGAGCCTTCAGATGCTCAATCACTTCGGAGAGAATAACGCAATCAAAACTTGCATCGGGTAGCGGCAGTTTTTCACCCACGGATTGAACACAGGCAAAATCGCGGGGCGCGTTCCTTCCGCGACACGCTTCCTGCAAGCGCGAACGAACGAACGTAAGTGCCTGCATGGATACATCCAATGCAACAGGATAACTATCTTTTACAACCGCTTGCATCAATAAATTTCCCGCACCACACCCAATCTCAATCAAACGCGAATTAGAGTTCAAATGGTCCTTCACCAGCCGATCGATCAGAGCGAGTTTCCCCCGATGCCAAAAACGCTGCATGGGATGCCCGGAATGCATAGCTTTGTACTGATAATCCCCAGCTACAGAATGATAATCAAACGGCAAGGTATATTCTCCTAGTTATATTTCCCCTGCCAATCCTGCCAGCGCACCATAAACAAATTAAAGAACATCTCAAGCGAATCGCTGAATAAGCGTACTCTGCTCGCTCTATTTTTATGGCGATCGATCATTTGCACGGCGACGGGTTGAATGTGATATTTCAGCTTTCGCGCCACGAAGATTAATTCCACATCGAAGCCAAAGCCATTGACCGTGAGCCTGCGAAAGATTTCTTTTGCCGCGGAGGAAGTAAAGGCTTTGAATCCACACTGTGTGTCGGCAACCTTCGTGGAGAGCAAAAAACGTTCCAGCCACGAAAACACCTGACCCGCAACATATCGCAAAACCGAAACACCTCGAACCTTGGACTCAGGCAATATTCTCGAACCGACTGCCAGGTCACAACCACTCTTCAATGCATTCATAAAACCATCAATGGCGTCGAGTTCATAAGGGAGATCTGCATCAATAAAGATGACATATTTCCCGCGGCTCTCCAACACCCCGCGCCGGACAGAGAATCCCTTGCCCATATTTGCTTGATTGATTAACAATTTCGGTTCCAAACTGTTGGATTTCTGCCAGTCCTGAATCAGGGAAACTGTTTTATCCCGACTTCCATCGTCGACAATAATGACCTCATAATTTTCTGAACGCGTCCGCATATAGGATTGCAAACCGTCCAGCGTATTCATAATCAAGGTATCCTCATTATACGCTGGCACAATAATAGATACTTCCGGGTTTGTCATGCTGCTGCAATCCTCAGTCAGGGTTTCCGTAAATCAAAAATCTTATAGCCATCGCCCTCTGCATAAACAGGAAAGCTTTGTAAACGCGCTTTGAGTTGCGACTGGTTGTTCAGCTCATCAAAATCAGTGACCAGAAAAAATTCTTTCTTAGAGGAATAATCCGCGAAGAATTCATCAAAAGAGAATTTGCCATTGCGAAGGTCCTTCGCCGTGAGGTCGCCGGTATAGGGCCAAGTGGGCACATTCCTTCGGCCCCAATACTCAAGCCTGGCTCCGTAATCCTGAATTAAAGCAATCACACTTTTACCCTGGATCTCTTGTCCGATTTGAGCCCACATGACAGCTTGAGGACGATAGTCCACAGCTTTCATTTGATTGCGGACGTTCCAGATGCCCATGAACATTCCAACGACTAGGATGAGATAAGCCACAGTTCGCTGAACGCCCTGGACGGTTGCTTCCGTCAAACGAGCGAAGAACCAGTCCCCCAGAGGACTCAGCGACACGGCCACAACAGGAAGGAACGGCAACTGATAATAATCGTGTGTGGCAGAGTGATAGTCAAAAAAGAGACTATAAAGGAGATACCCGCCCCATAATCCAAACATCAAAGTTCTCAAACGTCTTTCCGTGGTGATGAAGAAGCCCAGTAAAGCAAGCATCACGAAAATTCCGCCGGCTGCCTTATCTACTTTGGTCATCCATCCTAAATAATTTAATGGACTCAACAACAGCGATGGAATAAAGCGTCCGCTGAATTGACTGCCAAGTCCGCTTTTGATAAAGAGGCCATAAATAAGGTAAAGCAGGCCGGGCAATGCGCCGAGGATGGCGATCGCCCAAACCTGTCCATTGTATAGAAGATCCCGCCACGTATAACGGGACAAAGCAAGTCCCAGCGCCCCGCCGATCACAAAAAAGACAGCCGAGAACTTGATATAAATTGCAAGCCCGCCGATCAGTCCCGCAAAGAGGGCATTAAACCAGGAGGGCAATCGTACCCAACGAGAAAATAACCACCAAAAGGCCAGAATCAACGTCACCATCAAGGGGTCCGGCTGGAAGCTTCGGCTGGCAATGATGGCATAGGGAAAAAATAAATAATAAGCAGTCGCAAAAATTGCGCCGTCAAACGAGACAAGATCATGGACCAGCAGAAAAAGAAATACCCCTCCAATCAGCCAGAACAGTGACGAATAGATGCGCGCGATCCACAGTTTTTCCCCTGTGAAGCGATACGTGAACGCAACCACACGTTCGAAGATCACCGGTTCCACTTGCGCCTTGAGCTTTGCCTGGCGGATTCCCAGCTCCAACTCCTGCGTGGAAATGCCATCCGGCTGGGTTTGAAAATAGAGTGCTCGGGCTTTGATGGCAGAGAGCAATTGGCGAGTTGGATGGAAATCGAGGGGAAGGTCGGTCAGGTCATAAAGACGAATTGCCAAAGCAGCACTAAAAAGAATCAAGAGCACGACGACACGAACCCGACGCGATGAAAAGAAAGATGTCTGCGACATAAGCTTGGGAATTGTATCAGATTAGGATTTTTGCTTATCGCTGGAGTATTTACGTTGACGACTCTGCAAAATCGATTCCCGTAATGCGCTTAAGCCGACGATTTGCAAAATTGCGGAAATAAAAATATTCGAACGCTGCAGCGCAGTTGGCGGATGAATAAACAGCGCCTGAAACCAGGCGCGTAACGCCGCGCCGGGCTGCCCGGCGTCGAGCCGGTAACGCGCGTTCACACGCAGGACAGAGGCGCGGGCGCGTTTCTCGATCTTGGCAAAGGTTGGGGATAGATTCGGCTCGGTCTTCATCCAATCCAGGATACGGAAGGCTTCTATTCCAAATTCCACCGGTTTGAGCCGGTTCTTTGCCTGGGAGTGATAACGTGCGGCTGCCCACGTTTGAGGCACATACAAAAGTTTGCCTTGTTGGGCAATTCGAATCCAGAGCTGATGATCGAGCATAAAATGCAGGTTGGGATCCAACCCGCCTACTTTTTCATATACCTCGCGTCGGAAGAATACCGCCGGCTGACCGATAATTTGAAAACACAATAAATCTTCCAGGGATAACTGTTTGTATCTCAATACATTCGTAGTTGCCCCATGTTGATCCACCGCCAGCATATCGCCATAAACCATCGCTACATCGGGATTCCGTTCAAAGGCTGTTACTGCAGACGAAATCGCATGGGGCAAATAATAATCATCGGAATTGATCCAGCCGACAATCTCTCCCTTAGCCCGTGCAATTCCCTTGTTGATTGCTTCCCCCTGCCCATGATCTTTTTCACTACTCCACCATGCCAATCGATCCGAATATCTCCTGATAATATCCACACTGGCATCGGTCGAGGCACCATCGACAACGATGTATTCCATGAACGGGTAATCCTGGTCAAGAACGGAGCGTAGTGTCTGCTCGAGGAACTGCGCCTGGTTAAACGAAGGTGTGATAATGGAAACAAGCTTCATAGCTCTTGCTGGTTTAATTCTCGAAATACAGGAATCAGAAAGTCGTCGTTCCCCGCCAGGATGTCACTGAACCGCGTCGTGGTACGGTCTTCATTCTTGAGTTGCGCCGAGTCGGGAGTGTGAGGCAACAGAAAGCTGCGATAGTCGCTGTGAGCCGTAAAGTTCATTCGAAGAGGGAATTATAGTCAACCTTTGGGAAAACTGTTAACTTTCCTCCGACCGTTGCATCGACCACCTCGCGCCCGGCTTTATGGTAGGCCTCGCGCGCAAGGGTGTATCCGATCTCTGAGGTATCCA
>JBKPQD010000403.1:0-11299 GCA_046733915.1 Chloroflexota bacterium | reverse complement strand
GGATCTGGCTGCTGACGGCGTAGATAATCGGTACAGATGCAGGCAAGTTCGTGTTCACCTCAATATGTTTCTGACTGAGTTGCTGTGAAGTCAGACTCAACACGTGCTGCAACAGCTCGAGTACATCCACTTGCTCCACTTTTGCAGCCCCAGGCCGATAAAAATCGAGCATGCGTTGCATGGTCTTCATTAAACGATCCAGTTCTTTTTTGGCAAGCTCGAAATATTCTTTGCGTTTCTCAGGCGAGACGCTTTCATGCCCGGCAAGATGCAGGCAGTTTTGAACCGACTGAAGCGGATTGTTGACTTCGTGCGCGATAGACGCCGTCAGACGCCCCGCCGCTGCCATCTTTTCGACACGCAGCAGCGCCTGCTGCGATTCTTGCACCTGGCGGACGTAGCTGCGCAGATCTTCGTAGAGCTGCGCATTTTCCATCGCCACCACTGCCTGCCGAGCAAGGACAAAAAACATCTCGAGGTCGGCGCCCCGGAATGGCATTCCGCTGGCATCCCGAGCGGCAAATAAGACACTGTGCAAGTTGGAGCGTGCGATCGGAATTAGGATCGCTGAACCAAGCCCAAGTGTAGAAAGAAGCATCTGTGCATCCGCCTCGCCCGGGCCGGTGGCATTGATTACAATCGGATTTCCATCTGCATCCAGGCGTTTAATCAGTTGTGTGGCAAAATTTTCATCCTGCACCTCAAGCACCCGCCCGCGCTGCGCGACAATCGAAACATGGCCTTTTTCTACTTGATAATACGCAACGTTCGAACAATGCAAATGGTCGCGAATAGCTGTAACAATCAGATCCAGAAGCTTGCTGCGATCGGTTTCGGAGAAAAGCGTCTCGGTCACATTGAACAACGGACGAAGCGCCTGCATCCGCGCGGTATCTCGTTTGCGTTGATTATCTGTCAATACCTGCCTGACAGAAGACAGTAATTCATCGCTTTTTTCGAACGGTTTCAGGAGCAGACCATCTACCCCTTGCCGCAAAGCGCGGATGGCAGTCTCCACCGTGCCGAAGCCGGTCATCACAAGAACGGCAATATCTGGCTGGACCATCTGAGCACGGGAGATGACATCAAAACCATCAACCTCCGGCATGCGAATGTCGACCACCAGAAGGTCAAACCGCTGGGTTTGCAGATTCTCGATTGCAACGCGCGGATCGGTTAACGACGTCACATCATATCCCGCTCTGCTCAGAATGCGCTTGCACAGGGCAGCGATTCCTGGTTCATCATCTACGACAAGTACAGAGATCGTTTCCATATTTATAACGGTAACCAGACCGTGAATTTGGATCCTTTACCGGGTTGACTTTCCACGTCGATCTGTCCGCCGTGGTCGGTCACAATGCCATATGTGACCGAGAGCCCAAGCCCGGTGCCGCCTCGATTTCCCTTTGTGGTATAGAACGGCTCAAAGATACGGGTTTGCTCTGCCGGCGATATCCCAATGCCCGTATCCATGACAGAGACTACGACCCAATCACGACTACTGCGCGAAACCCTTTCCGTCATAATCTTCATTTCGCCGCCATTTGGCATGGCCTGTAATGCATTATGCACCAGGTTGAGGAGAACCTGTTTCATCTGGTTGACATCCACGACGACCCAGGGAAGATTGAGTTCGAGGTCGAGTTTCAGGTCGACGCCACTCGTATGAATAAGATGCCGGCTCAACGCGACGACATCCTCAACAACTTCATTGAGCGAGGCGCGTGCCCGGGTGCTTTCACTTTGACGAGCAAAATCCAGCAAGCGCCGCACAACGCTTCGTGCCCGGAGGGCCTCTTGCAAAACCATTTCAAGATCCTTGTATGTTTCGGTCTCTTTGGGAATTTCGGTCAGAGCGAGTTCTGTAAAACCCGTCACCGACGTCAGCGGGTTGTTCAGTTCATGCGCAATCCCGGCCGCCATTTCCCCTACGGCGGCAAGTTTGGCGGCTTGGATGAGGCGGTTCTCGGCTGTCCGCTGCGCTTCCATTCGCGCACGTAACTCGACCTGCGTGGAACGCAATTGTGTAATCATAATTTGCAAACGCTGGTACTGGTCGGCGCTGGTAATAACGCTTGCCAAAATACCGGCAAGTGACTCAAGCGCCATGAAGTCATTGTGAGTAAATGCGTTGCGGGAACTGCTTTCCACATCGATGATGCCAAGGATTTTTACTCCCTCCCGAATCACCACACACATTTCTGAACCAGCCTGCCAGCCTTTGATCGATCGATAGCGATTATCCTGTAAAACATCATTGACGACGATACTCTCACCTGTCTGGAAGACGTGACCGGTGATCCCACCGCTCAAGGGATACTCAAAAGACTTCATCGCTCGCCGGACAACATTTTGACTGGTTCCACCAAAACCGCCGATCGTCAGGTTTCCTTTTTCATCGGCGATGAAGACCGCGGCAAGTTCGTAAGCAAAATAGCGCACCAATAATTCCGCGGTAATCTCCGCGACAGCACGCGGATCGGTGAGTCCGATCACTTGCTGGACCACCTCATGGATGAGACCAAGGTTGCGGGCGCGGCCCTCGGCTTCCTCGCGCAGACGCGTGTAATCGGCAATGCTTGCCAGGTGGCTGGCAATCACGGTCATCAGGCTTTCATCATAAAAATTGAATGCCTCGTTCCTTAGGCTCTCTATGCAAAGCATGCCGATGATCTGGCCCCGAAAACGAAGCGGAACGTATAAACCCGATAGTGCCTTTTCATATAAGGGCAATTTGACATTGGTTTGATCACTTAGGCGGACTTTCTGTCCCGCTTTTACCAAAGGAGTAATACGGTTTTCGTCGGCGCTTTGAATGGTGGAGGTCATATTTCCATCCACACTGCGGTATTCATTCAGCAAACGACCATCGGAGGAAAGCAGGTAGAGCACGATGAGCTCTGTAGCAAATGAGCGCGAAAGCAGCGCGAACATGCGGCGGGCAATCTGATCCAAGTTGCGTCCGGTGGAAACCGTCAGGGCGAAATCATTCAACATCGCCATGCGACGTAAGTGTCCCGCCATCTCCGCAAAGGTAATGATTGTTTCAATCGATGGCGCAACCTGCGTGGCAAGCTCCATGAGACGATTCCATTCATCGCCCTTGAATTCACTGGACCGCCATAGGACCAGCGCGCCGATCAGGCGCTGACCGATGACCAGCGGAACACATGTCCACAGGCGCGTACTGGCTTTCAAGCCTTTATGTGGAATCTCTGACCACGAGGCGTTATCCCGGCTGACAGAGAGCGGTGCGAGGTTACGGTTAACACGGTGCAGCAAGCTATTGCCATCGATCGAAAGAACCAAATCCGCGCAAGCTGGCGCGTTCCATTGCGCCCCAACTTCGAGCGATTCCCCGCGCCGGATTGCCAGCCACGCTCCTTGTACTGGAACGAGCCTTACAAAGGACCGCAGCGCCCGGTCTAGGGCGCGCGGCAGATCGTAGGGGTTTTCCGAATCCAAATCTGGAACCAGCAACGAAACAGCCACGGACGACAACGGGGAGATCTCAGACCCGGACTCCTCTTTCTGTAACGTCGAAACCACAAGCCGCCACATTCGCTGTGACTCATTCGTCAATTGATCGGCACCAGCAACAATGACCCGCGAAACACCAGCCAGGGGAAATGCAAACAATCTCCCGGCTTCTAATTTACTCGAGTCCGGCAGAGAGACTGAGCGACTTTGTCCGCCGCTCAGGGCACCACACAACCAGGAATCGACTTCTGCTTTGCTGAGGAACCTTACGAGTTCCGGTTGAAGTTTCTTTCCCAGCCGATAGTTGGTTAATACTCGCCATTTACCCGCCTCCCGCTCGACGAGCGCGGACCACACCACGTTTGTAAGTTGGCTGGCTTCCTTCAGTTGGCTATCAATGGTGTTCTGAACAGGCATACGGGATTAATTATACAGCAGAGAGAAAATCCATAGTGGCGCATGCGCCACATATTTTCAAATTGGGCAGATGGTAAAATTAATCCATGGCTGATTTAATCGTAATTGGCGGCGGTTTAGCCGGAACGGAAGCCGCCTGGCAAGCTGCCGAGCGTGGACTAAAAGTCGAACTCTATGAAATGCGCCCGGTCCTGCAAACTGGAGCCCATCAGACTCACGATCTGGCGGAACTCGTTTGTTCAAATTCTCTCGGTTCCAACCTACCGGACCGCGCCTCAGGCGTTCTCAAAAATGAGATGCGGATGCTAGGCTCGATGCTCCTTGCATGTGCTGAGCGAGCTGCTCTACCCGCCGGTGGCGCCCTAGCTGTGGACCGTGAGCTTTTTGCGCGGCTTGTTACCGAACGAATCCAAAATCACCCAAATATTGCAATCATCCGTGAAGAAGTAAAAGAAATTCCCACTACGCCCACCATCATCGCCAGCGGCCCCCTGACTTCCCCTGCCCTATCACAATCCATTGCAGCATTGAGCGAGGGCGAGAATCTTTTTTTCTTCGATGCGATTGCACCCGTGATTCACGCCGACTCGATCAACATGCATATCGCTTTCCGTGCCTCGCGCTACGATACGGGCGAACAGGATGAAGGCGACTACATCAATTGTCCACTCACAAAAGAGGAATATTACGCCTTTGTCGATGCGCTCGTCCGCGCACAACGTATTGAGTTACGTTCATTTGAGGAAGCGATCAAGAGTGGAGTCAAAGCCGGCCACTTTTTTGAAGGGTGTCTGCCAATCGAGATTATTGCCGAGCGTGGCATCGATTCGCTCGCATTCGGTCCGATGCGCCCGGTGGGCATACGTGACCCACGCACCGGCAAGCGCCCCTATGCAGTAGTGCAGCTACGGCAGGATAACCTCGCCGGCAGTTTGTATAACATCGTGGGTTTTCAGACCAACCTGAAATTTCCCGAGCAACGGCGCGTGCTGCGGTTGATACCCGGCCTGGAAAATGCGGAATTCATGCGTTACGGCCAGATGCACCGCAATACCTTCCTGGCTTCCCCGAAACTTTTGCGCCCTACTCTGCAGCACATCACCCGCGATGATCTCTTCTTTGCCGGACAGATCACAGGTGTAGAAGGCTACATTGGAAATATCGCCACAGGACTGCTGTCCGGTATTAATGCGACGCGCTTACTTCAGCAAGAAGAACCCATCTCGCTTCCTCTCACCACCATGTTGGGAGCGTTATGCCATTACGTGACTCACGCAGACCTCAAGGATTTTCAGCCGATGAAAGCAAATTTCGGTATTTTGCCTCCTTTGGCACTTCCATCCAAAGCTGGGAAACGTGAACGAGGCAATGCTTACGCCGAACGCGCGCTGGCAGATTTATCGCTTGCTCTGAAAGAGATCAACCAGGAAAATGTGGTCAATTCGCATGACCAATAAATCCCTTGGCATGATCCTTACGATCGGTGCGATTCTGTTGCTTGCAGTCCTGGGGTGGTACGCATACTCCCATCTGTCTCCTAAGCCACAGAATGTGGACGCCACTATTTTCGATGGAGACCGCGCGTATGTGGATGTTCAGACCCAGCTCGCCTTCGGTCCGCGCATCCCCGGGTCGCAGGCGCACGATCGGGTCCGGGAATGGATCCAGACTGAGCTGGAAACCGCCGGTTGGACGGTGGATATTCAAGCTACGGAAGCATTGGGGCATCCGGTTGAAAATATCGTCGCCAAGCGTGGTGACGAATCTCCGCAGATCGTCCTCGGCGCGCATTATGACTCTCGTATGTACGCCGATAACGATCCCGACCCGGCCAATCAGACGAGGCCTGTCCCTGGTGCAAATGATGGCGCATCAGGTGTTGCAGTATTGTTGGAAATGTCGCGTTCGCTGCCTCGGGACGCTGTTCCGGTGTGGCTGGTATTCTTCGATGCGGAAGACAACGGGCGCATCCCAGGCTGGGATTGGATTCTGGGCTCGCGGGAGTTTGTTAAAAATAATCCAATTAGGCCAGAGGCTGTGATCATCGTGGATATGGTCGGTGATGCTGACTTAAACATTTTTAAAGAAAGCAATTCGGACCCAAAACTGACCGAAGAGATTTGGAGCTCCGCTGAAAAACTTGGCTTCTCCGAAAAATTTATTGACCAAGTGAAATTTTCTATGATCGATGACCACACTCCCTTCTTGGAGGCTGGTATCCCGGCTGTGGATATTATTGATTTCGACTACGCTTACTGGCATACCGTGCAAGATACCTCCGACAAGGTCTCGGCTGGAAGTTTACGGATTGTTGGTGAAACATTGCGAATGTGGGTCGTCGAACAACGGAGCGGCCAACCCTGATAAAATCAGGCAAGGTAGGTCATGCTCGCGAGCCCTGTTGGGACGGCATGACTTTGCAAACATGCCTAGAAAAACAAAGACTACTCCGATCCAAAATGTTCTTCCTAAAATTCGGCGCGCCTGGGTTTCCCGCGTGGGTCAGGAATTGGCACGGGGTATGGAAATCCGTGCCAATTTTGAGCAACAGCTGGAGCGTTTTTTCGACCTGTTAGAACAATCGATTACGACAGGCGATCCAGCTTGGATGGATTCCATTCTGCTTGATTGGGCAAAGTCTTCCACAGAGACCGAACTTGAGGAAGAACCCTATCATATTTCATTTTTGATCAATCGTATCCTTGCCCTGACTATTCAGGTGGCAAGGGAATCGTTGAATCAGCAGGAAGCTCTGGATCTGCTGGCAGCGGTCATCCCGATCTACACGTATGGTCTCGAAGTGGTGGCACGTTACGAAATGGAAACGCGCGTTGCCCATATCTCAAGCGAGATGGAAAAGGTGCAGAAACGATTGCAGCGCGTCGATAGAAGTAAGTCCGCGTTTATTTCGGTGGCTGCTCACGAACTAAAGACGCCGATTACGCTGATCGAGGGCTATGCCTCCATGATGGAGGATTTGCTGCGCGCCGGGAAAGGCGTCAGCCTGGACAGTTTACTGGCCGGCATGACGACAGGTATCGATCGCCTGCGCGCCATCGTAGACGACATGATCGATGTATCGATGATCGACAATGACCTGCTGAAGCTTAACTTCCAGCCGATGCAACTCGGACAACTGCTGGAAGCACTGCAATTGGAAGTGAAAGAGACGGTCAGGCATCGGAGATTAAAAATGGATATCCAGAACTTCAACGGCAGCCGACAATGGATCTATGTCGATCACACGCGGTTGATGCAGGCTATTCGAAACGTGATTAACAATGCCATCAAGTTCACCCCTGACGGTGGCACGATCACGATTGATGGTCGCACGTTATCTGGGTTTATCGAAGTAACCATCGCTGATACCGGAATAGGGATTTCACAAGATGATCAAGCAATAATTTTCGATAAATTTGGGCAGCTTGGCAGCGTCGACCTTCACTCGAGTGGCAAGACAAAATTCAAAGGCGGAGGTCCGGGCCTCGGATTGCCGATTGCGCGCGGTATCTTGGAAGCGCATGGCGGGTCAATGTGGGTACAGTCGCCTGGATATGATGAGAAAACGTGTCCCGGCTCGACATTCCATATACTAATCCCAGCGCGGACAGAATCGCCCGATTCTGAGATGACGCGAATCTTTAGTGCACTCGAATCTCCTTTAGACAAAGAAAACAATGATGACTAAAAAATTACCTTCCCCTACTGCTCCCCCGCGGGAGCGCGCCTTCCTGGTGGGTGTAGATCTTTACAAAGACAAGAATTTCCTGTCGCTTGAAGACTCGCTGACTGAACTCGCCTTGCTCTCCGATACATCCGGCTTGGACGTTGTAGGCGAGCTCACTCAAAAATTAGATCGCCCACATGTGAAGACGTACATCGGTCCGGGTAAAGTCGACGAATTGAAAGCATTGGTAGAGGAAACGACCTCCCAGGTGGTGATATTTGACGACGAACTTTCGCCGCGTCACCAGCGTGAATTGCAGGAGGAGCTGGGGCGCAACATAAAAGTATTGGACCGCACCGCCCTGATCCTCGATATCTTCGCCCAGCATGCGCACACCAGCGAAGGGATGCTGCAGGTGGAACTCGCACAATACGAATACTACCTACCGCGGCTCACGGGTCAATGGACACATCTTGAACGTCAGGCAGGCGGCGGCGGCGGACGCGCCGGTTCGACCGGCGGCGTGGGCTTACGCGGTCCCGGTGAAACACAGCTGGAAGTGGACAAGCGCGCCATTCGCAAGCGGATCGCTCATCTCAAGCGCGAGCTCGAAAAAGTGGAGGCGCACCGTCAGCGTTACCGGGCTCAGCGAAAACGTTCACGCATCCCGACGGTCGCGCTGGTAGGATACACCAACGCGGGCAAATCTACCTTGCTAAATCGCTTGGCCAAATCCGAAGTGTATGTCGCCGATCAGTTGTTCGCGACTCTTGACCCAACCACCCGACGGGTTGAATTGCCCGGTGGCTACCAGGCGCTCATGACGGATACGGTGGGATTTATTCAGAAACTGCCAACAGCATTGGTGGAGGCATTTCATGCAACCCTGGAAGAGATTGTAGAAGCAGACTTGCTGCTTCATGTCGTGGATATTTCACATCCAAACGCATTGAATCAATATCAATCCGTGCAAGATACTCTCGACCAACTCGGCGCGCGCCATATCCCAGTGGTGACCGCGTTGAACAAGTTGGATCGTCTGCGCGATCCAGAAGCCGCTCAGCAAGCGGTCAGCCATTTTTCGTCAAAAGCGGTCGCGATTTCCGGCTTGAAGGGTATCGGTATCTCTGACCTGCTGCGCGTCATCCAACAGGAGCTCTATGAAACATACACACCCATCCTGGTGAAACTCCCCTACCAGCAGGGTGCGCTGATCTCACTATTTCATGAAGCAGGCCAGGTGGAGCGAATTGAGCATGAGCGCGGTGGCGTTCTCATGCAAGGACGCATTCCGGGGCGGCTGGTCGCGCAGTTCAACGACTGGCAGGTAGCATCCAATCATCGTGAACCTGTTGAAGAGGAAGAAGAACTATGAACCGGCTATCCCGACTCATCGATAGAGCCTCGGACTATTTCGCGCGCCGCAAAGGATTGCTGCCTTTGATCGGCATGGTGCTTGTGGTCATTAACTTCTTTCTGCCCTTCCTTATTGGACTCAACTGGCTGACAGGCAGCAATCTGTTTTTACATCTGGGCGTTCTGATCGCCATCTTCGGCATGATGTTAGCCTGGGCACTTTAACCAAAAGGTGAGAGGCACGTTACAGGATGACCGTCACTTGATGTTCAAGTCATCAAACCACTCGACCTGTTTCACCTCTCCGGTTTCCCCCAGCAGCACTGGCAACAAAGATTTCAATTCCTCCGTTTTGCCGGAGGTGTAGAACTTAACCTCGCCAAAACCATCCGGTGGAGTCTTAATTTTCTTTGCCTCAAGAACCCGCCGAACCTGTTTTGCCACCGCAGGAGCCGGGTCGATTACTCGAACGCTTTCGCCCACAATTTGCTGAATGAGGGGAATTACAAATGGATAGTGCGTACATCCCAGTACAATCGTGTCGATATTATTTTCGAGCATCGGCAGTAGCGAATTCTCTAAGATGCGACGCGTCTCTACTCCGTTCAAATTGCCACGCTCAATCTCCTGCACCAAACCGGGACAAGTATCCTGCAATAACTTAACTCCCGTCGCAAACCGTTCGACCACAGACGCATACATAGCTCCTTGAAAGGTCGCTGGCGTAGCAAGGACGCCTACTCTTCCTGTTTGGGTGTGTTCCGCAGCGGGCTTGACCGCAGGTTCCATACCAACAAATGATACGGCTGGAAATTCTTCACGCAAATACTTCAGCGCCGCGGCAGATGCGGTATTGCAAGCCACGATAACAATCTTCGCATTTTGCTCTAGAAGAAATTTTGTGATCGCTTCAGAAAAATTTCGTATCTGTTCCATCGACCGTGGCCCATAGGGAATATGTCCCTGGTCAGCAAAATAGATGACTGACTCCTCGGGCATTTGCGCACGGATTGCGCGCAGTACCGAGAGTCCACCCACTCCTGAATCAAATACTCCAAGGGAGGAAGCAGAGAAACTTGACATGGAATTAAGTATAATGCAACAGATTCTGCACAATGAAAATAAGTTTCCAATTCCCACTTCAGGATATTTAGACCTTGCAAAGTACTGCCTCTCGGCTATTCACTGTCTTTTTCGGATACGTGACCCTGATTATCCTGCTTCTAACGCTAAATCCCTTTTATTTGGCGATGCCGGACCGTGTCACGTTTACATTTGGCAGCAGTCTTAAAAATCTAATCTTGAATATCGTAATGTTCCTGCCCGTAGGTTTCTTCTATGGGCTGACTACGAAACGACGCGGCGCGCTTGTGGTGGGAGCCTGCCTGAGTTTTGGCATAGAAACCTTACAACTTTTTATACCCGCCCGCACGCCGTCAATTTTGGATATTCTTACCAATACTTTGGGCGCCGGCATAGGTTCACTCGCATATGATCTGATATCCGCGCGCCTTGTGGTCTCATCGGCAACAGTTAATCGACTCCGGCTGGAAACGCCACTCATGGGACTCACCTACTTGCTGGTTCCACTTCTATGGATTGACGTGCTCGCTCTTAATGAAACACCCCAGCGCTGGATCTTCACCATATTACTTGGCATGTGCGGTGCAATCATTTTCAGTGATCTCTTTCGCCATTGGTCGGATATCGTTAATTCTCGAACGGCAGTATATGCCTCTCTTGCTGCTGGGACATGGTTTCTGATCGGGATAGGTCCCGTTGTGTTGAGTGCATCTTATCTTCTTCTGATTGGACTTGGAATCATGTTATTTACTGCAATCCTGACTCGACTTCGCCCATCCATCCGAGACCGGCGTTTCGAACGGAATACACTCAAGCGCCTGGTTCCCATATTTGGACTCTATGTGGCACTATTGACTCTTGGTGTTCCATTCCATTCCCTGGGCACCTGGCAGGTTTTCTTCGGTTTTACCAATCGGATGAGCGAAAAAAGCTTATTCGCCTTATATCCGCGCCTCGAATATCTGGCTGCCTTTACCGTTATAGGGTATCTTATCGCCGAATGGCGTGGGCGCTTGGAGCTTACTCTGTCGCAAGATCTTCCCCGTGTATTCGCCTTTATAAGCTGTGTAGCGTTTACCTTAGAGATTCTTAGCGGCTTTCAAAGCGGGCAGGGTGCCAGCGTTGTCCGCTTTTTATTAGCTGTTACAGGTGGATTATTTGGGGGAACGATCTATCATCTGTCCCGCGCCCACGTACGATTCTTGCTGGGAAGATGAATTATCGAATAGGATTATGAGCTGGAAAATATCGAGGAGTGAAAGCTTGAATATTTAGCCTGCTGCCGCTTCCACA
>JBKPQD010000402.1:0-6399 GCA_046733915.1 Chloroflexota bacterium | reverse complement strand
TGCAAACAAGAAAGACAGGGTCCATGGAGTCAATCTCAAAGAAAGATGGAAGGAGATAACCCATGGCAACGAGCAGTAAGAACAGCTCAAATGGCAGGAGTAAAAGTCAGTCCCGTACAAAGCGCGCAACTCCTGGAACGGGCGGTCAGGGCGACTATTATCATGTCGAGGTTCGCCCGGGTGATGACTTTGTCACGTTTCGCACGCAGGACGTCGGCGATCCCGGTCACTTGCAACGGGTGGCAGGAAAGCGAGAAAACGGCGGCTGGGCAACGGTCAAGTGGCTGATCGGCAAAGAAGATGCCCACGTGGAGGATGGCAGGTTGGTCGGTGACACCCAGGAAGTGAAAGACCTTCTCAGAAAGCTGCGAACCAAGCCGGTCCTCAAGAAAGGCGACGTCTTCGAGTCCAAGCCGCGCCGGAATGTCCCAGAACGTTCCAAACCGACAGCTGCGCAGAAAAAAGCGCGTAGTCAAAACATCAGGAAAGCACAAACTGCCAAACGCCGCGCACAATGAACAATACAAAGTATGAGTTGAAGTCGGATCTCGATGTCCGATTTCAACTCACAATCTAGAGAACAGGCACGATCATCCAACTTTATGGTGAGGGCTTCTATGACGAGAAATAATCGCTTGCAGAACAAGAGAAATTGTGAAGTGTGTGGGAACAATCAGGGACAGTGTTTCGAAATCCTTTTGGGTGGGGATCTCCATGTCTTTGACAGCTTCGAGTGTGCAATGCGTGCCTTTGCACCACGCTGCGGACATTGCTCAGGGGAATTATTGGGTCACGGCATTGTCGTAGGGGATACACTGTATTGCAGCGCTGCGTGTGCGCAGAAGCACAGTGCCCCGCAATACGAACGCCGCTTGATCTTGAGACAACAGACAAACCTGTAAAATTCAAGCTTTCGATGGAAAGAAAGTACCTTTGACTGCCTCAGTGCTGAGGCAGTCGATTTCTCGCGCCCGGCTTGATTTTGAAGAGTGGGTGGTATGATTATGCCGGTCCTGGCTGATTTTTTTATTGAATCGACACGCGGCAACGCCCGGTAGGGGAAGGACGAATCTTTACCCAGTAGAGGTCATAATGTTCGGGTTCTTTAAAAAGCGAGAAGAGGTCTTTCACAAACTCATCCAACAGCAGGCATTGATTACGTATGAAGGGGTAAAGCTGCTTGTCAAGTATATTGAGACGCAGGCGCCGGAGATCGCTGAGGAGCTTGCCCTCAAAGAGAAGGAAGCGGATGAGATCCGCCGCATTCTCATCGACGAGTTGAATCGCACCTTCGTCACGCCGTTTGATCGCGAGGATATTTTTTCATTATCACGTTCGATTGACGATGTGATCGATTACGCCGACAGCACAGTGAGCGAGATGGTCGTGCTGCGCGTCAAGCCGACGCCCTATATGCAGCGCATTGCTACTCTTCTAAAAGAGGCTGCCTACGAGATTTATCAGGCAGTGATGCGACTGCAGAAGAATCCGACCGTCGCGATTGACCATGCGCAGCGTGCCAAGGCACTTGAAAACCGCGTGGAGGGCGTCTATCGCGACGCCATTGCCGATCTCTTTACAGGTCCCGAGGATATCCATCATGTGGTGGAAATGTTGAAGCTGCGTGAAGTGTATCGTCACCTCTCCAACGCAGCGGATCGTGGCGATGAAGCGGGGAATATCATCGCTGATATTGTGGTGAAGAAAACTTAATAACTTATGTCATTGCGAGTCTTTGAAACGCAATCTCCGTTGAAACAGGATTGGCCGCTCGAAGGGCATTATCCGTTTCGTGGGAGATTGCTTCGGGCGAAACAACACTGCCCTCGCAATGACATTCCATAACCGATGTCCCACGAACTCATTATTGTTATCGTCCTGGCATTGATTTTCGATTTCCTGAATGGGATGCGCGATGTGGGTAACATTGTCGCAACCATGATTTCTTCACGCGCGTTTAGTCCGCAGACAGCCTTGCGAGTCGCAGCGCTGGCAGAGTTTATCGGTCCGTTCTTATTCGGACTGGTGGTGGCACGGACCATTGGCGATCAGGTCGTCCAATCTAATGTACTTACGCTGACCGCGATTATGTCGGCTCTGTTGGGCGCGATCGTCTGGAATTTGCTCACGTGGTACTTAGGGCTCCCGGGCAGTTCCTCGCATGCCTTAATCGGCGGGTTGGTGGGAGCGGTGTGGATCAATGTGGGGTTGGGCGCGATCAAGTGGAATGGCGTTGGCAAAGTGTTATTGGCGTTGTTTACCTCGCCGTTGATCGGTTTTGTATTTGGCTTCTTGATTACGCGTCTGATCTACTTCTTTGCACGAAATGCTACACCGCATGTCAACGACTTTTTCAAGCGTGCCCAGATTTTCACGGCAATCGGGTTAGCGCTGAGTCATGGCTCGAATGACGCCCAAAAGGCGATGGGTATTATCGCTCTCAGCCTGGTCATCGGTGGAGCTTTGCCCGCGTTCGATGTTCCGTTATGGGTGCTTGTTACGTGCGCAGGCGTGATGGCTCTCGGTGCCAGCCTGGGAGGGTGGCGAACGATCCGCACGTTGGGCGGCAGAATCTATAAGATACGTCCCTTGCATAGTTTTTCCACGCAATTAACTTCGGCGCTGGTCATTCTCGCCGCATCCTTGTTTGGTGTGCCGGTCAGCAGCTCGCAGGTCGTCAGCTCGGCAATCATCGGCGTGGGAACTTCAGAGCGCATCAGCAAAGTGCGCTGGAGCGTCGCCGAGGAAATTGTCACGGCCTGGTTGATTACGATTCCCGCCAGCGCATTGCTGGCAGCCGGGATCGATTGGTTGATCGGTATATTTACTAGGTAGGTCACCCGGCTTTATCCAAACACCTTTATAATAGCCCATTGCAAAAATCTATAACCATGTTTCTCTGCACTCGGGATAAGAAGGAGTCGACGTGACGAAACTATTCTTTGCCACAGATATTCACGGCTCGGACATCTGCTGGAGTAAGTTCCTCAATGCGGGGAAATTCTACGAAGCGGATGTATTAATCCTCGGCGGCGACATGACCGGTAAGGCGGTAGTCCCGGTCCTTCATCAGGGTGGAAGTCATTACAAGCTCACATTACTCGAACAGGAATTCAACCTAACAAACGAAGATGAATTAAAGGATATGATCAAGCGCATCCGCAGCCGCGGCTATTATCCGTATATGACCACGCCGGATGAAATTAGTGAGCTGGAGAAGAGCCCGGAACGCGTAAGCGAAATCTTCAAGCAGGAAGTTTTAAAAGTCGTTCAGCAATGGATGGATCTCGCCGATAAGAAACTGGAGGGGACGAGCCTGAAAGCCTATTGCTCACCGGGCAATGACGATATGGACGAAGTGGACGAGATCATCCGCTGCAGCAAACGGGTGTCTCTTGTCGAAGGACAGGTCACCCAGCTCGATGCGCAGCACGAGATGATTGCCTCGGGTTGGTCCAACCGGACGCCCTGGGATACGCACCGTGAAGAGGACGAGGACCAGCTCAGGGTCCGGTATGAGGCGATGATCTCCAAGCTAAAAGATCCGCACAACGCGATCTTTGACATCCATGTGCCTCCGTATAAATCCGGCCTGGACGACGCTCCCGAGCTGGACAAGGATTTGCGTCCGGTGCTGGCAGGACAGTCACTGCAGCCGGTCGGTTCGACCGCGCTGCGAGAGGCGATTCAGAAAACGCAGCCGCTCCTGGGCTTACACGGGCACATCCATGAGGGACGCGGCGCCGCCCGAATAGGGCAAACGTTATGTATTAATCCCGGCTCCATGTACGAACAGGGGACCTTGTTAGGAGCGCTGGTCAAGCTCGGAAAGAATAAAATCGAAAATTACGTATTGACATCAGGATAACTCTGCCGTTTCTTCAGTGTTATGAACTTTGACACGTTCCTATGCAGCCAAACAGCCAAAAGGAGAAGAGAATATGAGCAACTTGTTCGTACGTAAAGCGACCGGCATGGTACGATCCTGGTCGGTCTTCGACGCGTTCATCTACGCGTTCTTTTCGATCAATCTGGTGACCCTGGGGTTTTACAGCTTTAGCCAGATGTATTATTTCGGGGGTGGGCTCATTCCGGCGTTGATCATCAGTGCGATATTCATCATATTTGAGGTGATTGTCTATGCCTCGTTGATCGCCGTCATGCCACGCTCGGGTGGGGATTACGTCTGGCAGACGCGTATCTTCGGCGGCAGCATTGGCTTTATCCTTTCGATCACCGGCTGGTGGTTTACCCTCTGGTTGTGGACACCGATCTACGGCGACATGCTGCGCCAGATTGTGATTACCCCCTTGCTCGGTGCATTGGGAGCGAAGAGTCTGGCCGTGTGGTTTGCAGGACCCGATACGGCTCTCTTTGTCTGTTCCTTGCTCACGCTAGCCTTTGTATCCGTTGTCATTATGCTGGGGATGAAGACCTACGCCCGCATTCAAAAATATTCCTTTTATGCGGGCATGCTGGGGCTGGCGATCGTGATTATCCTGCTGTTTACGGGTTCACCCGAGAAATTTAAGACGGGCATGGAAGCCAACTCCGCAGCCTATTTTGGTACGCAGGCTGGCGTGCATGATGCGACCGCCCAAGCAGGCAAAGATGCCGGCGCTGCCACTCCGTTGACGGGTGGTTCGTTTTATTTGATTCTGCTCACGTTGCCCTATCTGGTGTTCTTCAATTTGTGGCCAAACTGGGGCGCGACCCTGTATGGCGAAGTGCGCGGCGCGACCGATTACAAACGCAATTTTTCAGGTATGGCATGGGCGCTGGTGGCGGTCACAGTGTTAGGGATTCTGTTCTTTGAGGGTGTGGCAAAAACGATTGGCTGGGACTTCTATGTACAAGCCAACGCAGCCTGGTGGAATTATGCCTGGGGCTACGCCACGACTCCTCCGCCCTTGCCGGTTTGGCCCAATCCCGCCATGCTGGCGGTTTTCCTGACCAACAACCGCCTCGTACAAATTGTGGTGTTGCTACTGATGAGCACCTGGTGGTTCGGCTGGGCAGGGACTCTGTTCCTCTCTTCGACGCGCGTGATCTTTGCCGCGGCGTTTGATCGTCTGTTGCCGGAAAAAGCGGCTGACCTGAACGACAAGGGCACACCTGTCAATGCACTCTTATTGATGGTGGTGCCCGCCATCGTCGTTTCCGCATTGTATGCCTACAACGTTGCAGGCTTTAAATCCATCACGCTGGCGGCTACCCAGGGCATTGCCATCATGTATTTTGCCACAGCCATTGCGGCGATCATATTGCCGTATAAGAAGAAGGATTTATTCGAAGCCTCACCGCTTGCCAACATGAAGGTCGCTGGTATACCCGTGATCACCATCGCGGGTGTGATTTTTGGCGCCTTCTTGCTTTTCCTACTCGTCGAGTGGTTTTTCGATCCCTGGCTCAACCCGGATTTCGCCCCGGCTGGTTTATATGGCATTAGCCTTGCCAATACCAACTCAGTGATTTTCTTGCTGGTATGTTATGGCAGCGCTGCGGCGCTCTATTACGGCTTCAAAGCGCGTCGCAGGTCGGAAGGGATTGATCTGGATAAAGTGCAGGCGGAAATCCCTGTGGAATAACGGTAGCCCAACGAAGACAAAACAGGGACAGACGCCGCGCTTGCATCTGTCCCTGTTTGATAACAGCTAATTTATTGCCTTTGCCAGATCGAGCCGGGCCGTGCCATCGCTGCCACGATATCAAAGGACGAAATCACTCCCAGTGGAAAGCTTTTTGGATCGCTCGCATCTACAACAATGACACGGTGGCGGTGCTTTTGAATCATAACATCTGCGGCTTGCTGCAAGCTGGCGTGGATATCGATCGTAATGAGGTCGCGGCTCATCAGGGCACTCACTTTCAAACTCTCGTCCACGCTGGCGCCAGCCAGGGGTAACAGGTCATGACCGGTGATGACACCTTGCAGTTCGCCTCTCGAATTTACGACAAGGATCGACCGCCATCCGGACTGAGTCATGGTACGTGCCGCAGATAGAACTGTGTTGTCCTCGCGGCACACCAGGAATGTATCAGACATTACATCCCCAACTGTTTCGCGTTTTACCGCTTCCTGTTCGGCGATGCCGGCGACAAAATCGGAGATGGAGATAATGCCCATGGGTCTGCCCATCTCTGTCACCAGCATGCGATGGATGGTTTTCTCGGCCATGCGCTTGGCTGCTTCATGCACCGGAGTCGCCATATCCACGGTTTCAATCGGAGAAGTCATCAGATCGCGGGCGGTCAGTTTTCGCATGGCGATTAGGCTTTCCTCATCGACCGAAAGCCATTCGCCGGCAAGCAGGTCGAAATCGGAGATAATGCCCAGCGGCTGGTCTTCATCTTCTGCAACTACAAGGGCGTGAATTTGTTGTTCGTTCAGTATGGCAG
>JBKPQD010000401.1:0-1729 GCA_046733915.1 Chloroflexota bacterium | reverse complement strand
CCGTAACCCAACGCCGTGCACGCCCGCAGCCGGGATGGCTTGAAAGTGAATGCCCTGGCGTTTCACCAGAGATTCTTCCATGCCGCCCTCGCCGCCCACCCAGAGCGTATCGAGGCTGGGTTTCTTAGCGACGAGTGCGCTGTGAACGGCGAGAGCGGGGTACACTCCGCCTCCCGTTCCCCCGGCGCAAATCAACAACCGCACCGAATGACCTCCAATCGTTTTCTTCTTTTTTGACACTCTCGCCGCTTTGGCGTGAGATGTTCAATATGATTCCGATTCCACAGACTGTGGACACTAAATTCGAACCTCCTGCGCTGACGAACGGCAGCGCGTTCCCGGCGAAGGGAACCAAACCAACCATGGCAGACATGTTGATCAATGCTTCCATCGCAATCCAGAACGTGATTCCGGAAGCAAGCAACGTGCCGAGCATATCCGGTGCACGGCGGGCAATCACGAGACCGCGCCAGACCAGGGCGGCATACAAGCCGATCAACATCACTGAGCCGAACAGACCAAGCTCTTCCACAACAACCGCAAATACACTGTCAGTGGGTGCGAAGGGCAGACCGAGCAATTTGGTATCCGCTTGCCCAAGTCCGACGCCGAAGACGCCGCCCTTGATGATCGCTTCGAACGAACGCTGGACGTGATAGGAAGCGTGGCTGGGGTCCTGCAAGCCGGCGAGAAACGAGTCGACGCGGTTTTGCCCGGTGGCGCTGAAGCGGACGATTAGGTATCCAATTCCGACAGCCAGAATCAACAGGACGATGATCTGTTTGATGTCGGCACCGGCAAGGAAGAACAGGAGACCGCCCAGGATGAACACGGTCGCCGCGGCACTCAAGTCCGGTTGGCGGTAGATCAAGCCACCGATCGTTCCCAGAATGATGCCTAGAGGAATCAAACCAAAACCGATGTCGTGCAGGAACTGTCGCTTCGAATACAGCCACACCGAAAGATAAATCACCGAAACCAGCTTTGCCACTTCTGAGGGTTGGTAGGAACCTTGATAGAGCGTGCGCGATGCACCGAGACGAATCTCATTGATAACCGACACGGTGATCAGCAAGCCAATCGTGCCGAGCATGGCAATCACGACCACTCGCCGCCAGTGATGGTAATCAAACAAGGACAATAGAAATGCCAGGATCATGCCAAGGGCCAGCCAGCGTACCTGCCGCAGGAACATATAGCTCGGCGTGCCATATTCGTTGAAAGAGAAATCATACGATGCGGAATACAACATGATCAAGCCGAAGACCACCAGTGCGATCACCGTTAGAAGCAGTGGCATGTCGAACCCGCGCGACAGATTCCGTTTCGCGGGGGCAAGGGACATGCGGTTATTTACGAAAGTTCTTGTACCCATTCTCTAAACCTTTCTCCACGTTCAGCAAAATCCTTGAACTCATCAAAACTTGTCCCGCCGGGAGAAAGCAGGACAACATCACCCGGCTTGGCAACCTCCGCGGCTTTGATGACTGCCTCCTGCAAGCCGTGCGCGCGGGATAACGTAAAGCGCTTGTTTCCAAATCCGAGGCTATCCACCGTTTTCTGAATTTTGTCAGCCGCCTCGCCGAAGATCACCACGTGATTAACGCGTTCATTGACCAGTTGCATCAACTCTTCCCAGGGCAAATTTTTGTCGCGCCCGCCGAGCAGTAGAACGATCGGCTCATCGAATGCACGGATGGCGGCCATGCTGCGCTCGGGAGCTGTAGCG
>JBKPQD010000400.1:0-4119 GCA_046733915.1 Chloroflexota bacterium | reverse complement strand
GGGGAAGGGGTGCTTGTGAGTATGCTGTCGGCCGTCGGAGGCGGTGTAGCGAGCGTTGGAGATGTTCCTTCGGAAGTGGAGCGTGTACAGGATGTAGCGATCAGGAGGGTTAGAATCAGGATCGTTCCTTTATTCATTCCCACATTGTACTATCGCTTATGTTTTCGACTTTAGCAGACAGAAAAACCCCGCCGGATGGCGGAGTTTTGGTCTAACGCTTTCCCTTGTCTGTGCGCTGTTCGTTTTCTTCTTCAATAATGAGGGCTTTGAGAAGAGCAATCGCGGTCGCTTTGCGTGGTGTGCTATGAATGCTTCTGAGAACATAAATCGCCTCGTCAAGCGTATCATCGTTCTCAGGGGTCGTAGGGAGCAGACCCGCAGCGCGGTATGTAACTTCAATAGGAATTTTGAGGGCACGCGAAATTGCTTCGAGAGTCGTTGGCTGCGGATGGCTTTTGCCATTGAGCAGTTTGTTGATCACGGCCCGGTTCAGATTGGCAGAGCGAGCCAGGTCTGATTGCGACCAGCCGCGCTTATCCATCTCCATTTGAAGCCATTCGGAAAACTGTATCGTTTGACCCACAGCCGACATTTTGGCACAATCCTTGTTTCTACGGGTAGCTGATTGGTTGCAACTTGGGGCACAGATTGTGGAACTGCTTTATTGTCGTGCAAACAACCCCACAGCTCATTTCATTCGTCGCTTGCCTGTGTGCTCAGACGTTTTATCCTGACCCTAGACTTCGACTAGCCCCAATACTTCGTACATATAAATATTATAATCAGATTGGCGCAAAAGGAAAGTACTTTAAAATCCCCTTTAAGTAGCTGTGCCCAGCCTGAGGGGGGCAGGCTAGGCACAGCTTTACGCAATTTACCACATTTGTTTTCTTTTTACAACCTTTTGTTTCTTTAGGAAAACGGTCCAGCAAGGGCTCCCATCTGGTTTCGCAACTATGGCAGTCGTGAAAATAGCAACCAGATCAACTTGACCAGGATCCAGCAGATCAGCGTATAGACGACGATTGCGATCAACGAGAAGAATTCGATCTGGACGCCACCAAACGTCGGCGTATATGTGATGCCCTGGAAAATCCATAAAAACGGAGCGGTCAGGAAGTAAACCAGCTGGGCAAACGTATTCGCCGGATTTGCCGCCATTAGCTTGAGCAGGAAGCGCAGCGCGATCAGCCCATTTAAGATGACGAATGCCAGCTGGATCAAACCTGTAATACGGGTCAGGGTTGTATGGCTGATCGTCCAGCCATACCATGTATAGGTTCTTTCGGTGACAGTTTGTACACGGTCTGTTTCGGGATAGCGGGCCATACGAAGCTCCTTTTGTCGTGACACGATGATACGCCCCGTTTTGATACGTGTTTAGACAATAAAACGATGCAAGCAACCGTTTGTTACCCCGTGTAAGTTACATGACCGCGACAGTTCCCACACCCTGAGAGATGCCAAACAATAGAGCGACTCCCTGGACGAACAAGCTGCCCCCGTAGAGGATCATGTAATATTCCATGTCTCCCGTGAGTTGCGCCCGGTGGAACGTCCAAACGATTGTGCCGGCGCCAATGGCAACAAGTCCAAGACTGCCGATCGCGACCAGACCGGCGCGGATCCCCAGCATGCCATCCCACCAGGTGAGCAAGCCAATCAGGATGACGGACGAAGCGATCAAAATGCGCAGAGCCGACCACCACAGGGGGGATTGTTGAAAGTCTGGACTGGAGAGAAGAAACGTAATCAGCAAGCCCGCCACTATGGAATTGATCAATGCCAGGAAAATGGAAATGGTTTTCATCGCAGCGCCTCCTCATGGAATTTCCTCCAGCATAATAATGATCCGCTCTCAAAGTCTCCAAAGCGACTCTCAATTTCTATAAAAAGAGAACGACCTGTTCGGTCGTTCTCCCGGTCAGGCACCCAATTTCACCGCTGCCTGTTTCATGTGCGCCAGCACACCCATGAACCCATTCAAACGCTGCTGGCTAACAGCTTCCTCCAATTTCATCGGTAGAAAAAAATCTCCCGGAACGGAGAGAATCTCTTCCAGCGAGGAACCGTTGAGCCCGCTCGTCAGGATGGACGCCAGCCCGCGCACGGTCGGGGATTGCGGCGGGATGTCCAGATGAAACACAATGCCGCCATCCTGCTCTTTTTCCGCGAAGAGACAAACCGGAGTCATGCATTCCGGCACAGCCTCCATTTTTTCGCGGTCTTCCTTGAAACGTTGTGGTAGCGGTGGCATGGTTTCGGCGTAGCCGATCAACGTTTCCAGTTTTTCCTCGCGCGACATGCTGGCGAAGTCTTCCACAATTTCCTGAAGTTTGGGAGGTAAAGGCATAAATCCTCATGTAGGGGCAGGGCGCCCTGCCCCTACAAAATTATTTTTCGATCGGTGCATCGACGAGGTTGCCCCATTCGGTCCAGGAACCATCGTAGTTCTTGACCTTGGGATAGCCCAGTAAATACTTCAATACGAACCAGGTCAGCGAAGAACGCTCGCCGATACGGCAATAGGCAATGACCTCTTCGTCCGCTTTGATGTCTTTGCCTTCGTACAGCGCGCGCAACTCTTCGGGAGTCTTGAAGGTGGCATCCGCTTCGTTAACCGCTTGCGCCCACGGGATGTTGACCGCCCCGGGAATATGGCCACCGCGCGTCGCTCCCTCCTGCGGATAGTTCGGCATCGAGATCAATTCGCCGGAATATTCCTTCGGGGAGCGAACGTCGACAAGCGGCTTCTTCGATTTGGACTGCTTCAACACTTCGTCGCGGAAGGCGCGGATGGACTTGTCGGCTCTCGTCGCACGATACTTTGTTGGGGAATACGTGGGTACTTCCTTCACCAGAGGCCGGTTCTCCTTCTCCCATTTAAGACGCCCGCCGTTCATGACCCGGACATTTTTGTGCCCGTAATATTGGAACAGCCACAAGGCATAACAGGCAAACCAGTTGGACTTATCGCCATAAAACACGACGGTGGTATCGTTCTTAATTCCCAGCTTGGAGGCGACCTCCTCAAAATTTTCTTTGCTCAAGAAATCGCGGCGTACCGGGTGTTGTAATGTGCTGAACCAATCCACCTGGACCGCGCCAGGAATATGGCCAAGTGAGTAGAGCAGCGGATCTTCATCTGATTCGATAATGCGGATATCCGGGTCGTTCAAGTGCTCGGCGACCCATTCGGTTTCGACAACATATTCGGGATGGACATATGACATGACTAGGGTTCCTTTTCACGGTTATTTGTGAATCATCTTCTATTCATTGTGTTCGCAAACAAAAAGACAGTAGACCTTCCTGTGCACCGAATGATTGTGCGCGGGGATCGTTCCACTGTCCTGCAAAGCCCCCCGATGGGGAGTCATTGAATGCTTACAAGTAAAGTTCCCAGGCGGTGGTTACGAGCCCCGCCATAGACACAAGCAATAGTTAAGGCAACTCATAGAATGATGATGGGCGCAATTTTACAAATCTTACTGCTTCTGTCAAGTTAAAAATTGGTGCTCAAGGGGCGAGGGAAACTCGATCTTTCCCGTTTCTCTTGGCTGTAATCAGTGCCTGTTCGGCCATTTCCAGCAATTCGTTGGCACTGTTTCCATGCCTGGGATAACAAGCGACCCCAATGGACACAGTGGTCGGGTAGAGCCATTCTGCCGAGGCCATTTTCACAGCAGTGCGGAGTCTCTCGGCTACGGCAAGTGCCTGTTCGACAGTCGTATCCGGCAGGATGACAATGAATTCGTCGCCCATCCGCCAGCGGCCGAGAAAATCCTCGGGACGCATTACACTGCCCAGGGTGATACTTAACTTGCGAATGACATCATCGCCGGCTTCATACCCCTTGTTGTTATAGCGTTTGAGCTCATCCCCATCGATCAGACATAAAGAAAGAGGAGATTGTGCAAGCATCGCTTGAGTCAAAGCCAGGTCCAGTTTGCGCTGGATGGCAAGCATGTTTGGTGATTTGCTGACCGGGTCCGTATACGCCAGCCGAAACGTATATTGCAACGTGCCCCCCAACGTTTCGATGCGCTTTGCCATCAAATGGATGGCTCGTAACGTCGCGACATCTTCCTGCGATGTATCGGCGTCAAAGACCTGGAA
>JBKPQD010000399.1:0-1810 GCA_046733915.1 Chloroflexota bacterium | reverse complement strand
TTGATCGACTTTGCCCGGCGCATGTTCGGTCAAAACGTGCGCACGCGCTTCCGCGCCTCGTACTTCCCCTTCACCGAACCTTCGGCGGAAATGGACGTGGAATGTTTTGTCTGCGGTGGCAGGGGATGCCCGGTCTGTAAGAATTCCGGTTGGCTGGAAATCCTAGGGTGTGGCATGGTCCATCCGATTGTCTTGCAGAATGGCGGGTACGACCCGGCGCGTTATTCGGGTTACGCCTGGGGCATGGGACCCGAACGCCAGCTCATGCTGCGCTACAAGATCGACGATATTCGCTATTTCTGGGGAAACGATCTGCGTTTCCTCGAACAATTCTAGGAGGCAGGAATGAAATTACCGATTTCCTGGCTAAAAGATTACATAGACTTGGATGGACTATCCATCGTAGAGATTGCCAAAAAGCTTACCCTCGCCGGCTTGGAAGTGGATGAGATCAAGTATGCCGGTTTGCCTATGCCGGCAAAAAACGGAGAACGGCATGAATTCAAGACCAGCGGCATCGGCTGGGACCGCGACAAGATCGTTGTGGCAGAAATTCGGGAGGTGAATCCACATCCCAACGCGGACCGGTTGACGCTGCTCGATCTCTTTGACGGTCAACAGTCGCAAGTAGTGCTGACGGGTGCGCCGAATATCTTTCACTTGAAAGGTACAGGCAAGCTCGCCAGACCGATCAAGGTTGCCTACGCTAAAGAAGGTTCGACGATCTACGACGGCCACGCCGATGGACTCGTGCTGACGACCCTGAAGCGCGCCAAGATCCGCGGCGTGGAGTCCTATTCGATGGTCGCCTCCGAAAAGGAACTGGGGATTTCCGAGGAACATGAGGGCATTATTATTCTCGACGACGATGCCCCGGTGGGTATGCCGCTCGTGGAGTATATGGGTGATGCTGTGCTCGATATCAGCATCCTGCCGAATATGGCTCGTAATGCCAATGTGATCGGCATTGCCCGCGAACTCTCGGCACTCACAGGAAGACCGCTCCGGAAACCAACGATTGAATATACGGCCGAGGGACAACCTGTCCAAGAGCTGGTCTCCATTGAAATCAACGAGCCGGAACTCAATCCACGGTTCGTCATCGGGTTGATCCGCGATGTGGAAATCAAGCCGAGTCCCTATCAAATCCAGCGACGTTTACGACTCGCAGGCGTGCGTCCCATTAATAATATTGTGGACGCGACGAACTATGCCATGATCGATCTGGGTGAGCCATTGCACGCCTTCGATTACGACGTGCTTAAGGAACGCGCTAGAAATAAAAATGTAAAAATCATCACACGTTCTGCAAAGAATGGCGAAAAGCTTACCACGCTGGATGGCACCCAGCGCGCATTGACGTCCTCGAACGTTCTCGTGTGTGATGAGAAAGGCCCATTGTCATTGGCGGGCGTCATGGGTGGCGAAGAAAGCGAAGTGTACGATGCATCGAAGGAAGTGCTGGATGCGCAAGGTCCAGAGAGGAATGCGGGCGATCACCCACGCGGCAAAGCCAGTGTACGCGGCAAGGGCACGAACAACATCCTGCTGGAGGGCGCGGCGTGGAACTTCATCAACATTCGTAAGACGGCGAAACAGCATAATCTCCCCTCCGAAGCTTCCTTCCGTTTCTCGCGCGGCGTGCATCCTGCATTGGCGGAACAGGGTGTGAGGCGCGGGCTGCAACTGATGGCGGCATGGTCGGGCGGCAAAGTGGCGCCGGGGCTGGTGGATGAATACCCGCTTCAGCCCAACGATCCGATTGTTACGGTCTCCCCTAGGGATGTCCGCCGCCTTCTCGGGATTGAGC
>JBKPQD010000398.1:0-2820 GCA_046733915.1 Chloroflexota bacterium | reverse complement strand
GCATAAAGCCAACCAACACAGCGTCCGAAAGAGCATCGGAAGAAACCACCCCGGCGACAAGCAGCGGGGGCAGCCTTTGGACTGCTTTCTCTTTGGAGAGATGTAAAAAGGAAGAGAATTGAGAATGCGAAAAGTAACCTTCCGCGTTGCTAGTAGTCTCGATAATTACATCGCCCGCCTCGATGGCTCATTTGATTGGATTCTACACAGTGATGAGTCCAGCGCCTCTCTCGCAGAATTTTGGAAAACGATTGACACGGTCTTATGGGGGCGCAAAACCTACGACCTGATCCAAGGCAGAATGCCCACATACCAGGGTATAAAGAATTATGTTTTTTCTCGCACACTCAAGGAGAGTGCGGATAAAGAGGTTGAGCTGGTAAAGGAGGAGGCTGCCAAGTTTGTCCACATGTTGAAGAGCCAGAAAGGCAAAGATATTTTTGTTATGGGAGGCGGCCAGTTGGCTAAATCTCTTTTTGAGGCAGATTTAATTGATGAGGTTGGCATGAATATTCATCCTATTTTGCTTGGCTCTGGCATTCCGCTATTCCATGAAATGAAAAGGCAGATTAATTTAGAGTTGATTGAATGTAAAACCTTCCGTGACGGATGTGTATTTGTTTCTTATCGGGCAAAAGGTTGAGGGAGCATCGGGATAAGGCATCCCGGCGACAAGCAGCCGGGGCAGGCGCGAGCCGTTGGGCCGTTCCGTCCAGATGAAAAGTGACAAGCATGTACTGGACGCTGAGTCGGTCAACGACAATGGAGCAGGCGATCCAGCTAGCGTTGGAGAAAAATGGCAATTGTCCTCGAAACAGCACGTCTCATACTGCGACATCTCGAACCAAATAATTTGAATGATCTCTACAAGTTATATAGCGACCCCGAGATTCGTAAATATTTTCCTGAGGGTGTGTTAACTCTGGCTGAGACCCGCGAACATTTGGAATGGTACATGGATGGACCTCGTGATCATCCAGAACTAGGATTATGGGCAACCATTCATAAGGAAACGGGCAGGTTTATTGGGCGTTGTGGTTTGCTTCCCTGGGAGATTGAGGGCAAACAGGAAGTCGAGATCGCTTATTTACTGGATAAGTTATTTTGGCATCAAGGTCTGGCTACTGAGGCGGCTCAAGGAATACTGGAATACGGCTTCAACAAATTAAATCTGTCCCGCTTAATTTGCCTGATGGCTCCCGAAAACAGTGCATCGCAAAGAGTTGCTCAACGAGTTGGCATGAGCCTGGAAGGAAAAGTAGATGGTATTGCCGCGGACAATTTTGTAACCCTGATTTACGCAATCAATAAACCAGACCTGTCACGACGATGAGCAGGCGCGAGCCAATGGGCGGCTCACCTGCATACAAGGCAGAATGTTCATTGCTTGCATGGAGATAAAAACGAAACATGAACCCCTCTATTCCCACCACAATGCACGCCGTTCAACTGGATGAGCCAAACGGCAAACTACAGTTGCGTGAAATTCCGGTGCCACGCCCTCAGGCCGGGCAAGTTCTCATTCGTATGGCAGCTTCGCCCATCAATCCGTCGGATCTCGGATCGCTTTCAGGCCTGAGTTACAGCGGCAAACGTCAATTCCCTTTCACACCGGGGTTGGAAGGCAGCGGAACGGTTGTTGAAGCCGGGGAGGGTTTCATGCCGCGGTTGTTGAAAGGACGGCAGGTTGCATGTTCTGCACTGTTGACGGGTGATGGAACATGGGCAGAATTTATGGTGACCTCAGCCCAGCTATGTATTCCGCTGAACAAGAATGTGAGCTTGGAACAAGGTGCGACTCTTTTGGTAAACCCTTTGACGGCTCTTGCGATGTTCGAAATTGCGCAACGCGGCAAGCACCGTGCCATTGTCAGCACTGCGGCAGCAAGCGCATTGGGAGGAATGATCTTGCGTTTGGGCAGACGATATAACCTTCCCATCATTCATGTTGTGCGTCGCCAGGCGCAGGTAGATTGGGTGCACGGGCTTGGCGGAGAATATGTTTTGAACAGCAGTGACCCCGATTTTGTAGAAAGGCTACAGACGCTGGCAGACAAGCTGCAAGCCACCCTGTTGCTTGACGCAGTGAGCGGCAGTATGACTCAGCATCTTGCCGATGCTGCGCCGTACGGCAGCACGATCCTGTTGTACTCGCGGTTATCGGATGAAGCTTGCATCATCGATGCGCGCACCGCGCTGGTCAAGCATCTACATTACGATGGCTGGTTCCTTGGAAATTGGTTTCGTGAAAAGAATCTTGTCCAGGCACTGCAACTCTCCGGTCGAGCACAATCCCTGTTGGCAACCGACTTGAAGTCGCCCATTCATAAACGCTTTCCGCTGGAAAGAGCGCAAGAGGGGCTCGAAACCTACATCGGGGACATGGGTGCCGGGAAAGTATTAGTCGTGGCAAATCCAGAGAAGGTTGCGGTTGATGCGTAAAGCAATCTCATGCCTTAAACACCCGGGTTACAAAATGCCGTCCAACAAGGTGTGCAGCGGACTTGGTGGTACGCACCGCGCTAGAACCGTCGTTTTGGCGAAAGCATTTTTTCCGTTTCGATAGTTGGTTCTCCCACCGAGCCGCTACTCCAAGCCGTTGGGCCACCAACAGCATATTTTATTTTACAGGTAAGGAGAACTAAGAGATGACAATCGATTCACGCAAATGGCAAGCCCCGAAGCTAGAGAGATCAGCCATACAGTGGCTGCTTGATTCTGACCCTTCGATCCGCTGGCAGGTGATGCGAGACTTTACCGATGCTTCCGACGATGACATTGCGGATGAGCGCGCCAAGGTCGCCACTGATGGTTGGGGCG
>JBKPQD010000397.1:0-4076 GCA_046733915.1 Chloroflexota bacterium | reverse complement strand
GTCCAACCCCAGTTGTTTTAAGGCTTGTGCAAAAGTGTACAATACGTATGGAGGAATGTTCTGCGAAAACTTCACCCACTCGTTATAGCCATTCGGCATGTTAGTGAGTCCGGACGATACACCCACCGAATTTTGGAAGGCAGCCCTAAAAATGGGGAGAACAATTCACATCGGTCAAAGCACTTCAAAGCAAATAAAAACAAACCCCGCGATTGCGGGGCTCACTTTTTACCTTTTACATTCCAGCACAGCGTTATATATGGATCGGGGTTCCCTCTGCACCATGCGCCGCTTCCATCAACACTTCGGAAAGCGTCGGATGCGCGTGGACGTTGCGGGCGATCTCGTTCGGGGTGAGCTCCATCATATGGGCGAGAGTCAGTTCTGGAAGAAGTTCCGTCACTTCGGGACCGATCATATGCGCGCCGAGGATCTCACCATACTTCTCATCGACGACGATTTTGACAAAGCCAGCGTAATCGCCAAGTCCCAGTGCCTTGCCGTTCGGCTGGAAGGGGAAACGTCCAATCTTGATGCTGTAGCCGCGTTCCTTTGCCTGCGCTTCCGTGAGTCCAAAGGAAGCAACCTGCGGCTGGCAAAACGTAGCGCGCGGCATCATTTCATAGTCGAGCGTGATGGTCTCGGCACCGGCAATATTTTCGGCCGCAATGATACCCATTGCCGAGCCAACATGCGCCAGCATCAATTTGCCGGTCACATCGCCAATGGCATAGATATTGGGAACGCTGGTCTGCATCTTTTCGTTGATCTCCACGAAGCCACGATCGCTGATCTTGATGCCAGCTTCCTCGAGGCCGAGTCCCTTGGAATTGGGACGGAAGCCAATCGCCACCAGGGCCTGTTCTGCTTCGAGCGTCGTTTCCTTGCCTTCGGCAGAGACTTTGACCCGCACGCCCGTATCCGTCGCTTCGACCGATTCCACTTTGTTTCCAACCAGACACTTAATGCCGCGCTTCTCGAATTCTTTCTTCAATTCTTTCGAGACTTCTTCATCCTCCAACGGGACCAGACGCGGCAGCATCTCGACAATGGTCACCTCCACGCCGTACGACCGCCAGACCGTGGAGAACTCCACGCCGATCGCACCGGACCCGATCACGATCACGGACTTGGGAAGTTTATCCTGCAGGATCGCTTCGAGATAAGTGACGACTTTCTGCCCATCGATTTTCCAGGCGCCCGGGACAGCCACGCTCGCGCCCGTCGCGACAATAATATTCTTGGCGTTGAGCTCGGTCGTCTTACCATCCTTATCTTTGACAGTCACCGTAGTCGGCTTGGTGAGGCGCGCTTCTCCCATATAGACGGCGATATTGTTTTTCTTCATCAGAAATCCCACGCCCTTGACCAGGCGATCCGAAACCTGGCGTGAGCGCTTGAACGCCACGCCAAAATCCAACTTTAGGTTTTCGAAAGAAAAACCAAAGTCTTTGCCACGCTCACGGAGCGTGTGGGCGATTTCCGCATTCCTCAACAATGACTTCGAGGGAATACAACCCACATTCAAACAAACACCGCCAAGCCATTGCTTGTCTACAATGGCGACTTTCTGCTTCAGTTGCGCAGCGCGAATCGCAGCGACATATCCCGCCGGTCCCGCCCCGATCACAACCACATCAAAATTTTCAGCCATAACCTCTCTCCTTATTTATGTCATTACCCCGCCGGTGTTTGGCGGGGTTGCGAGCCTTCGAGAAGCATCCTCCCGTTAAGGAGGAGATTGCTTCGGTCGCTATTGCTCCCTCGCAATGACATTTAATCTAATTTTACTCTACAGCCACCGTCGCACCTGTGACGCGTAGCTGGTGTATGTTTTCCCAAACTTTTTCTCCAGGTATGCTTCTTCATGTTGAATGACAAGCCGATTCATCATGATTAGATAAAATGGAGCTGCGATGATTCCCCAATACGATCCAGAGGTCAACGGCAAGCCAACGATCATCAACAGAAATCCCAAATAGATGGGATTGCGACTGAAACGATAGATACCGGAGGTCACGATTTGTTTTGAGGATCCATGAGGATCCAAGGTCGTGCCCGCTTTGCGAAATTCCACAAGTGCGCCGATTCCAAGTAGAAACCCGATACAGGCCAGGAGTAAGCCAACAGTGCCCAGAATCGGTGGCATGATAAAAGGCAAGGGAGCAAAACGCCCCAGAAAATAAGCAATCACAATGAACATCAAAGCGACAAGCGGAGGGTGAACATTCTTGGAGATAGCAGGATGATCCCGTTGCATTGTCATGACCAGCTAAGCCTTTTGCGCCGACATCAAGAAGACGGGAAACACCTTCTCAGCATGATTGATTTGCTTTTTGATTTCATAGGCAGTAGAAAACCTGACGTTTTCAAAGCCACTCTGCTCCACAGTCTTTTGAAGTTCAGCACGATCAAAACCCTTGTGCACATCGGTCGTTCCGTCGGTATGGAAGGAGCCATCTTCCTGATCCAAATCGGCTACCAGTAAGTAACCATGGGGCGCAAGCAAATCATGAAATTTGCTCAACACTCTCTTTACATTGTGAATGTGATGCAAAGTCATTAACGAATACGTCAGGTCAAAGCGTTCGGCAGGGATCGGGTCGGATTCCAAATCGAGTCTCACAGGTTGCATATTCATCACTTGGGCGTCGGTGATTTTATTGGCTAAAACATCCAGCATGCCCTGTGAAGTATCGGCAAGGGTAATTTGTCCCAGATCAGATTGCAGCGCAAAGCTCAACAGACCGGTGCCGCAGCCATATTCAAGCGCTTTCATGGAGGGTGATAAGGGAAGAGCTTTGCGAATGGCTTCCGCTACTGCGCGGGCACGTTCCACTTTCTGCGGGTCGGAATCCCAATCCCTGGCGCGTTCATCGAAATTCGTCATTTATGCCCAGTTTTCCAGCGTCTCTTTCACTTTTATCAGGAACCAGTCTGCCGAAGCGCCGTCGAGAACCCGATGATCGAACACGAACGAGAGATACACCATCGGTCGGATGGCAATTGCATCATCGCCTGCCCCGCCCCCGGCGGGGATCACAACCACACGTTTCTGCACTGCACCTACGCCAAGGATTCCACACTGCGGCTGGTTAATGACGGGGAATGCCAACAGCGAGCCGCTGATGCCGTGGTTGGTAAGCGTGAACGTTCCACCTTTCACTTCGTCCGTTTGTAACTTCTTTGTGCGCGCCCGATTTGCCAGGTCATTGACCGCGCGTGCCATCGCCAGCAGGGAAAGATTGTCCGCTCCTTTGATGACGGGAACGATCAATCCTTCTTCCCCCAATGAAGTTGCCATGCCAATATTGATATCGCGATGAACCAGAATTCCTTCGTCGGTCCACGAGGAATTGACCGTAGGATACTGTTTCAATCCAGCGACGATTGCCATCATGAAATACGCCGTGAACGTGAGGTTGATTCCGTCACGGGCGAATATCTGTTTATTGGCGGCGCGATGTTTCGCCACGCGGCTCATGTCTGCTTCCATCACTGTCAATACGTGCGGTGATGTGTGCTTCGACAGGACCATGTGCTCGGCGATCTGCTTGCGGATGACGGTATGCTTGATCAACTGGTCGCCAGCGACCGGAGCGATCAGGGCAGATGGACGATTGACCATAGTCTGTGATCCCTGGTTTATCGTCTTTTTTCCACTCTCCACAAAATTCAGCACATCATTCTTTGTAATCCGTCCGTTCAAACCGGTTCCGTGCACCTGCTGCAAGTTAACCCCATGTTCAGCGGCAACCTTTGCGACCACCGGAGATATGAAACCCAGGTCCTGTTTTGAAACAGATTGAATATTCGGGCTCGCAGGCTGCGTGGACACAGCCCGTTGCTCTTTCTCCTTTTGCTCTGCTCTCACAGAGGGTGCCACAGAGGAAGCTTCTAGCGATTCACCAGGCTTTCCGATAAAAGCGAGGATTGCTCCCACTCTGGCGGGGAGGCCCTCCTCGGCAAGGATTTTTAATACGGTTCCCGATGCCGGCGCGGGGATTTCAGTATCCACTTTGTCGGTGTTGACTTCCAGCAGTGGCTCCAGCTCATGGACCGAATCCCCTTCCTTC
>JBKPQD010000396.1:0-6250 GCA_046733915.1 Chloroflexota bacterium | reverse complement strand
GCGATCATCTCGCGTTCCTCTTCCACCACCATCCGTTCGCGATACATAAAATCTTTGACTGTTAGATGCTCTCTAAGAGAATAATCAATTCCATATAAGCCGCGCTGGCGCAAACCGGAAAAGTACAGCGCGGATTCACGCAGCGTTTTCGAGGGAACGGTGCCCGTATTGATGCTCGCACCCCCTAAATAGGGCGCGCGCTCGATGAGCGCGACTCGCTTTCCGTACTGAGCGGCTTTCGAAGCACCTTTTTCCCCCGCTGGACCGGCACCAATAACGATTAGATCGTAATGCTCTGCCAATAAAGCTTACCCAAATACTCTTCTGTATAAATCCGACTCGAGGACATTTTCCGGGTCACAGCGATTTTTAAGTGCTTTAAATTTTCGGATCGTTTCCTCGCCTAAAAATTGGCGCGCAATTTCCGGCGAGGTTTCGCTGTTCTTCGCAAAGTAGAATCGACCGCCAGCCTGGACGACCATTTTGTCGAACTCTTTCAACATCTGACTTAACGATGCGCGGCTGCGGTCTGTGACTTTGAAATCCAGTGCCAGCGAAAAGCCGTCCACGGCGTGCGTGAGCAGGAACTGGTCGGGGCGGTGACGCTTGGTGACACCCAGATACGAGGGCATACCGCGCTTGAGAGACATGCTCAACATTTCGCGCCAGCAGTCCTCGGCAGTCTCCCTGGGCAGGAAGGACTGGTGCTGGATGAGTCCGCCGCGTCCATAGGACAGTTCCCAGTTGGGCACATAATCCAACAAGAAATGAAAGGCCGCGTGCGGTTGGCGGAAGGTATGCACCCGCAAAGAAGCCAGATATTTCGCAATATTGACCGCCCGCCAACCGAGGTTATTGGCAAATGGCATCATGAACAGATACAAAATCGATTTGGGGAAAACACCAAAAATGCGCGGCGGGAGCACCTGATTTTCAAGCCGCATGGTTTTCTGAGGATCGGGGTCCTCGTCGGCATGCAAATAATTCGCCGCATGGATCTGCCCACGACCCAGACTCTTCCCGCCATTCATCGTATCCATCCAGCCCACGGTGTAATCATGATCGGGTGCCTTTTCCAGCAGGAAGGAAAGGTGTTCGTGGAGATGATGCACAGGCCACGCATGAACTTCCAATAGCCCGGACTCAATGTGTTTCATCTGAATGGTAATCGACGTAAAGAGGCCCAACATCCCGAGCCCACTAATCATGCTATGGAACAATTCAGCATTTTTGGTGGGTGTGCACGTGACCTGCTCCCCGGTTGGCAAAAGAGCGCTGAACTCGACGACATGTTCTCCGATTGGTCCCATCCGGAAGTTATTCTTACCATGAATATTAGCGGCGAGACATCCTCCCAACGTAGTCCGCATTGTTCCCGAGACGACTGGCGGCCACCAGCCATCCGGTTCGACACGCTGCCACAATTTCTCAAGGGTGACCCCCGGCTCGGCTCGTACCACGCCCGTCGTAGGGTCCCAATTGAGGATCTGATTCATCGCCGACAGGTCGAGCATGATGCCGCCGCCATTGAGGGCAGCGTCGTTATAGCTTCGTCCGGCACCACGGGCGGTGACGGTCAAGCCATGTTTCTTGGCAAGTTGCAGGACATCCTGGATTTCCTCGGCACATTTCGGCTGGAAACGATAGGAAGGCGCACGTAACGAATGGCCAAAATTTTCAAGTTGTGTGAAGTTGTTCAGTGTAAGAGACATGATGTTTTCAGAAACTTTCGCGCCATCAGGTTCGACGAAGCTTAGAATGATA
This sequence comes from Chloroflexota bacterium, assembly GCA_046733915.1. GTDB lineage: Bacteria > Chloroflexota > Anaerolineae > Anaerolineales > Villigracilaceae > Defluviilinea. The sequence continues at coordinate 4,486 of JBKPQD010000396.1, read as the reverse complement.
ACCTTCGGAAAATAAATGATGGTGTATGTCGAATGGCAAGCATGATCCAGCGCCAGAGCGATGGCGTGTATATCACCTGCCTGCGCTTTTGCATTGCTTTCCAGATGTCATCAGCGGCTTTTTCGGGCGGGATAACAAAAGGAGTGCCACCCTGTGCCGCCTTGAGCATATCCGTTTGGATGAAGCCGGGTTTGACGGTCAGAACGTTCACGCCAGAACGAGTCAGACGATTGCGCAGCGCTTCGAGGTACGTCGCTAGCCCGGCCTTGGAGGTATTGTAGCCGGGGTTGCCTACGCGTCCTCGGTCACCGGCAACAGAGCCGATTCCTACGATTTGACCTGCCTTTGCTGACTGAAACAATTCCGCAATCGGAGTCAACCAGGCCATGGCGCCTATCAAATTGGTTTCGATCATCTTGCGGTCATTGTTAAAGTTATACTTGTCGATACCACCGGGAGGATAATTAACCCCGGCGCAGAAGATTACCAGGTCCAGGCCGCCAAGATTGGCAACCATCTTTCGCAGCAGATCTGGTACTTTTTCACATTCCGCAACATCATGACCATAGGCGTAGGCGCGCCCGGGACCGTAAGTCTGGTTAATCTCATCGCATAGCGCTTCCAGCTTGTCCTCGCGGCGAGCTACCAGGGCAAGCGAATATCCTTCGCGAGCCAGCCGTCGAGCCAGCGCCGCGCCCAGTCCAGCAGAGGCGCCGATGATGATCCCGCGTCGGCGTGGATTCAGTGGTGTGGCGGGAGCAAACCTGCCTGGAGTCGGAGTTGGGTCGCGCAATGCTGAATCTGACACGTTGTCCTCCAATTAGGGGTGCATCCATTTTAACATATCTAGCCGTGTCATTATTCTCGATTGCCTGTTATTAATCTTTCAAAAATGTACAAAACCCGACACTTTTGTTAGATAGGCGACCTGTAATGCCGATGTAATCAATTATGAAAAACCGCTTGTTATAATCATGAGTAGATATCAACAGCGTTGGGGTGAAAACCCACCTGTTTTCACATGTGTATGATTAAATCTTCGCTTGAAAATGATAAGAATGGGTAACACCCGATTAAGAATCCTTGCTGAAGCCCGCCACATTCTGGAAGACCAGGCTGTTTCCCCAACGGATCGAGACACGCTAGTCCAGCTTCTTGACATTCTTGCAATAGCTCTTGAAAGACAGCTTCCAGACGATGTCGACAGCCTGCAGAGCCTTGCCGATCAGTTGATCAGCAATCAGGCCCTGCTTGCCCTCCTCAAACAACAAACAGATGAACTGGATGCGCTTAAGAAATTAAGTATTAATCTGACCTCCAGCTTGGATCTGCCCGATGTACTCGACGCGGTTGTCACGGAAGCAATGCGTTTAATCGATAATGCCCGCGACATTAACATTTTTCTTTATCGAAATCATAAACTATCCTTCGGCGCGGCGCTGGATTCGGATGGTACACGCAACAAGCCGTGGTCGAAGCCGCGCTCCAATGGGCTCACTTACACCGTGGCGCGGGAAGGTCAAATGATCATCGTCGAGGATATGCGGCGTCACCCGCTCTTTACCTCCTCGCCCAGCGATTGGGTAGGGTCCATTATCAGCATCCCACTCAAAGTGGGCGAGACCGTGGTGGGCGTGATGAATCTGGCACGCAACACGGTCGGTGGTTTCTCGCTCTCCGAGCTGCGCTTGCTCAGCCTACTCTCTGACCAGGCGGCTGTTGCCATCTCCAACGCCAGCCTGCACCAGATGATCAGCCGGCAGGCTTACAGCGATACGCTAACAGGACTGCCCAACCGTCGCGCTCTCGATGAACGGTTGGAAGAAGAAGTGACCGCCGCCCGCAAAAACAATTATTCGTTTGCCGCTATCATGATGGACCTGGATGGTTTTAAGGAGGTCAATGATACGTATGGCCACGCCACTGGAGACGATGTGCTGCGTACGGTATTCAACCAGATGGCACACGGCGTTCGCAACACGGATTTTCTTGCCCGTTATGGTGGCGACGAACTCACCCTTATTCTCAGCCAAACCGAAATGTCCTCCGCCCAGGTGGTTTCGCAAAAGATCCTGGAGGGGATGCGAAATCTCAAATACAAGCTTCCCGATGGAAGAAGACTCAAACTAGGAATTTCTGGCGGGATCGCAATCTTCCCTGTCCACGGGCGCAATGCATCGGACCTTTTACGTGCCGCGGATGCCGCCCTGTACAACGCAAAGAAATACAATCGCGGCACGTTTCAGGTCTCGCGCGGCATTACAGGTCCCCTGGCATCCCATCGGATCGAGAGCGAGTAAATCAAAACCCTAAAGCGGGGGTTATAATTCTTGAGAGCACGCCATCTCCGGGCATTCACTGCCTGACCCTTGTGTTACAAGAACATGTGATGAGAGCCTGTCCGGCACCGATTCTCTGCGGCGGTGTCGCTGTGCTCCGCGTGACATTTTATGGAGAATTCATCATGCCCCGCAAAGTCAAAATTATTCTCAATCCAATGGCAGATATGGGAAACGCCTGGCGCGTCGCCCGTGATTTACGCTCCCTGACTGAACAACATGGCGGCGTGGATTGGAGCGGTACGGTCTATCCTGGCCATGCAATTGAGCTTGCACGCCAGGCAGGACAACAAGGCTACGAGCTGGTCATTGCGATGGGCGGCGATGGAACGGTGCATGAGGTGGTCAACGGATTGATGCAAATCCCTGAAGACCAGCGCCCTGTGCTGGGTGTTGTCCCGGTTGGCTCGGGAAACGATTTTGCACATGGCATCAACGCATCCACTATCCCAAGCAAAGCCCTTAACTGCGCGCTGGATGGAAAGGTCTCCACAGTTGACCTCGGGCTGATGACCGACGAACATGGACGCAGGGAATATTTTGATAACACTCTTGGTATCGGCTTCGGTGCCATTGTGACGATACGCTCCCATCAGCTCCCGGTTCTGCGCGGTTTTCTGATGTATCTGACTGCCGTAATCCAAACGATCATTCTGAACCATAATGCCATGCATATGCAGATGCAAACTGATGAGGAAACGTGGGAGCAGAATGTCATCTATTTGGTGATCTGCAACGGTCCGCGCGAAGGCGGCGGGTTTCTGATCGCGCCGGAGGCGAAGATTGACGATGGCATCTTGCATTATGCAATGATCACAAACGTGAGCCGCCCGATGATGTTCCGTATCGTACCGGAAGTGATGAAAGGCACGCACGCGCGATTCAAGCAGGTCAAGATGGGAACGTGCAAAAAATTCTCGCTGCGCGCCAACCGTCCGCTCTATATTCACGCTGATGGTGAGATTTTCACCGGTCCCGGAACCAATCTACGCGCGGTAACGATCGAAGTGTTGCCAAATGCGCTGAAAGTTGTGAGAGGGTAAAATGTAGGGGAAGGCAGTTGCCTTTTCCTATATTTGTATGCCTGATCTGCTTCAATCTCTGCTCAAACAAGATATCGGACATCTGCGCATCGTCGCGGAATTCTGGGGGTTGGAATTGGATTCTATCGTTGCGGATGACGCTCGCGAGGAACTTGCTTCTTCGCTATTGGACGCCGAGCTGGCGACCGAGTTAATTGACTCTCTCTCCCCACAGGCGAGATCTGCCATCCGTGCCTTGCTGGATAAGGAAGGTCGCATTCCGTGGGCAATATTCGCTCGCAACTATGGGGATATCCGTGAGATGGGCGCCGGCAAACGGGACCGTGAACGCCCGCACCTGAAACCCTCTTCCACTGCCGAAACTCTCTTTTACCGCGGCTTGTTGGCACGCGCCTTTTTCGATACCGAAAAAGGTCCCCAGGAATTCGCCTACATTCCTGATGACCTGTTGGAACTGCTTTATAACGTCCTCGAAGAACCCCAAGAGAAAGCACCCACCCCTATCAAGCCTGCTAGCCTGCCCGAAGTTGTGGCACCAAGCGATGCGTTGGGCCGTCCCGCCTCTCCAGGCGAACGCGGACGCGAGATTCTCGCTAACGACTCCATTTTAGATGATGCAACTACCTACCTGGCGGCACTCCGTATGGGCCGCTCAGATCATGTCTCGGGAATGCTTCGCGAGCCGTCTGAACCACGATTAGCAGCTTTAGCAGCTTTGCTCACTACCGCCAATTTGATCAAAGACAACATTCCCCGGGCGGAAGCGGTCAAAACATTTCTTGAGTGTCCGCGCGGTGAGGCGTTGAAGATGCTGCAGCAGGCCTGGCTCGAAAGTGCTTCTTTTAACGAGCTCAGGCTAATGCCCACGATTATCTGTGAAGGAGAATGGAAAAATAACCCGCAGGAGACACGCGAATTTTTGCTCAACCTGCTCGACGCCATTCCTGAAAACAAATGGTGGAGTCTGAGCGCGTTCCTTCGCGATATCAAACTAAAATACGCCGACTTCCAGCGACCGGCCGGTGATTACGATTCCTGGTTCATCAAGCGCGCCTCGGACGGGCAATACTTGCGCGGCTTTTCCGTATGGGAGCAAGTCGATGG
>JBKPQD010000395.1:0-2625 GCA_046733915.1 Chloroflexota bacterium | reverse complement strand
GGTGTCATGTACTCGAATCAAAAGGAGACGTTGTCGATCGTCAATCACAAGCAAACGTGCAGTAGGGCGAATACGCATACTGTTTCTCAAGGTATCACTTTCTAAAACACACTTGACAATTACCGGATGATCAAAAGTATTTAGCTGAACGAGCTTTTGTAGTCGCCACCCAACGGCTTGTGCCTGCCCCGGCGTTCTTTGCTGGGGTTCGGGCCGTTCGCCCCGGCGAGCGAAGCGAGAACGGGGTGCATTATCCCGGTGGTTTTCTGGGACGCTGTGTTGGGCAGTGTTGATAAGGAATGATCAACCTGCACTTAGTTTTTCCACAATCTTCTTAATTCGGCGCTCGCGAGTTTCTTGGGCTTTTGCTTCTTCTACTTGGCGAACATATTCCTTCTTCATGGAAGGCGCGGATTTCTCAAAAGGGTCAAGCGCATTCGCCTTAATTAAAGCATCTTTTAAGTCAGTGGGGATTTCAACAGTGCGTGGTTCTAAATCAAGCTCCAAAGTAACATCTGTCTCATCACCGCCTTGAATGCCAGCGGCTTTTCGATGTTCAGGATTAAAACTAATCATGTACTTACCGCCCATGACAGCCACTGCACTTCTATAAGTATATTGATTAATCGTGACCCGGACAAGCGGTTGTTTACCTGCACCAAGCTTTTCCATTACTTCTTCAGGGACTTGGATCCCGGCCGTATTCTTCCCTGTTTGTAGAACGGTGGTATGAAATGTGATGGGTTTAGACTTCTTACCGTCATCTTTAGATATTGATTTGTTCATTTTTCTCCTGATAAATACTCAAAACGAAACTCTAAACGGATTGTTGATTCCGCTGTGGAACGGTCCTCAATCTTTGCGGAAAACTGCCCAACCGTGTGCATTAATTGCGGCTGGGCGGCAGGACGATATCCTAACGGGAAAAGCTGAAGCGAAGAAACTGCCTGAAAAACGCGCAGACACCCCAGCGTCAAGTGCACGGTATGTTGGGCGCACTCGCCAAACGCCGGACGCAAAGCTTGAAACGAAAACCACTCTGCATCGGTTGATAATTCGGCAACTAGACTGCTCTACAGATGAAAGTCGCCAGAAGACTCCGGTTGGTAAATGATTTTCTTCACTTGCAATCTTCGTTTTCCCGCTGGCACATCCCATTCAAATGTGTCTCCAACCCTGTAACCCAACATGGCAGTTCCAATCGGTGCCAAGACAGAGATTTTTCCTTGTTGGAGATTGGCATCTTCTGGAAACACCAGTACGTACGTTTCTTCTTCTCCTGTGTCCAAATCTTGAAGATGCGCGATTGAATTCATGGTAATAACATCCGCCGGTATATCCTGTGGGGATACCACTACGGCACGCTGGATCTCTATCTTGAGTTTTTCTAAGTATTCACTTTTGCGATATTCGGTGGATTGTGCCTCTTGAATGAGTTTCTCCAGGCGCTCAAGATCAAATTTGGTCATATAAATTGGTTTACTTTCCATAAGTTATGTCCTTTTTCTGCTAGTTAGCCTAACGATAATTATACGCTTTGAAAACATAGCCTACTAACTCGTGGGTGGATGTTGCCCTGGCACTTCTAACTGGCTAACCTTGCATGGTGTGCGCCCAACGGCTAACGTTACCCGTCGCGTTAGCACCCTCGCGGAGCACCCTGATAAGGGCGGTGAGGGCTGGTGGGTGGGACGAGACAAGGTCGTTTTACCGGAATCAACTCCAAGCCACGCAAACTGCCTGAAAACGCGCACGCCGCGAAGCGGCAGTCCCACCACATGCCCCGGCTGATCTTTTGCCGGGGTGCAATATCCCGATGCTCTTTCGGGAGGCTGTGTTGGGTGGCGTTCGAATGTGCAGTTCTTTGTGCCACTCCTTCAAACAAACGTTGCGTTCTAGTCCGCCAACCTTTTCAGCATCGATAGCTGAATTTCCGTTCGAATACGAAATCCCAATTTTTGATAAAGACGTAGTGCACGATCATTCCCAGGCGCTACGTGCAAGAACGGAGTTTCGTGACGTTCTAAAATCAACTCCGCTACCATGGTCGTCAGAGCACCTCCATAACCACGCCCACGGTAATCCGGGTGAGTGCAAACTGTACTCACTTCGCAGAATCCTGGCAAATGTAACCGTTGACCTGCCATAGCCACCAAGTGGCCATCTTGCCGTACGCCCAGATATGGTCCTAACTCAATAGCACGGGGAGAGAAAGGGCCAGGCTGGGCTAGATTTACTAGATTGAGTATTGCTGGCACATCCTCGGCTGTCAACACCACCGCATCTACCCGCTTGGCAGGCTTCAAGTTTTCGGGAATAAATTGCCGTGCCTGGTCAATAAATATGACTTCCCAGCCCGGCAGGTCTTCAGTCAGTGGCCCCAGTACACCGACAACTTCATTCGTTTCAACCAAACCTCTTAAGTTCGTAAATGCTAGGCTACTATTCTCGAGCGTGGCTGCCGCTGAAAAAATGTCTGGTGGATACCGTACTGTCCCCTCTCCCCGAATTGCCAAATGATTGTGATAGCTATTCAAAGCATGCCAGACCGGATTATCCAAAGGGCTTAAGTTCATACGATGACCTCGCTACTGAATACTGTCTCTTATACACATCTCCGAGCCC
>JBKPQD010000394.1:0-8989 GCA_046733915.1 Chloroflexota bacterium | reverse complement strand
CACTTTTTAAGGAAGTGTATTCTTTCAAACGAAGGAGGAGATGAGGCGTTATGAGATTGGCAGTTACGAGTACAAGCTTAAGAGCTTGCAACTGAAAGGATTATGGCATTTGAGGAGAGGACTTGCTGGAAAAGTAGCTGTCCAGCTCCGGGATCGTCAACCCCACTTTGTGGAGCGAGTTCTGCTGCGACTTCAAGACTTCGACGATACGCGTCTGGTTGTTCTGATTTTGTTCAGCTCGGAACCGTGCCAAAAGCTCGTTGTAATTTGTCAATACGCGTGCACGGCGGGTTTCATCATTGGACACGGCCACATACTCATCGATGCGCCGGTTAGAAAGCTGTAAGTCTGTCCCAAGAGGATCGGCGGAAACAGATCGCCAAATATGCTCACTGGTCAACTTCCAGTTATAAAGTGATTCCCCCGGGAGCGCCCCCTGGGCAAAGACCGTGTTGGTCGTAATCAGTGTAAACATCAGCACAGCAATATTCAACGCCATACGCCAAGGATACGTCCATAGCCCGCGCTTCTGTGGCGGGCTATTTTTAATGGCATATTTCAGTTCAAGCTGAATACGTCCTTTTAAAAACGGGGACGGTCTGAGTTCCCGTCCACGTTTTAGTTCTGTGGCTGCCAATAAAATTGGCTCCATTTCTTCTGCATATTCTGGATAAAGTGTAAGGCATTCCTCGAACGTGGTTGCCCCCGTTGCGATTTGATCAACGCATGTTTCCAAGATAGCTTCGAAATCGTTCTCTATGTACTCTAGATTCATATAGGTATCTTTTCTGCCAGTCGTTTGGCGAGGGCTTTCAGGCCTCTCATTTGTAATGCTCGGATCGCACCTTCTCGTTTGCCGAGCTGTCGGGCGATCTCTTCATTCGACATCTCGTCTATAAACTTTAACAATAGAACTTGGCGTTGATCACCGGTCAAAGTCAGCAGAGCATTTTTGATGGAACTCATTTCTACCGCAGAGTCAATGCCGTTCTCTACAGCTTCTGCGTGCCCGGGGTCGGAAAGGCGAACATCTTCAAGCGCCGCTGTGACCTTGCGGGTACGATAATGATCGATCACCGCGTTGTGAGCTATCGTATATAGCCACGCTAAGAATGGGGTTCCGCCAATTTGAAACCGGCCCAGATTTTCCCAAGCCTTCAGAAAAACCTGTGACGTAATATCTTCAGCGGTCTGCTGATCTTCTACGCGAAAATAGACAAAGCGATAGATTCGTTCCAAATAGGCATCGTACAACTGCCCAAAGGCTTCTGAATTTCCGGTTTTGGCTTGCCGCACGAGTTGCGGTTCATCCACCAAGGGCATCCTTGCTTTTTTGACACCTCGTAAATCCATTAGCTTCACCTCTTATAACGTTAGATTTTAAAATGTGTTACAGGCAGCACGAATTCTCCCAAGGCCGCTTGGGGTGGCAATGATTCTGCAATGAAGCTAGGAGGGGAATCGCAGGTCAGGCTGGTAGACCGTGGTCTACTGTATAAAGACCTAACCGAATAATAATCATCATTATAGCCATCCCCAGAAATTAGAATAGCGGGGAATCCCCTACAAAAACGTGGGATTTTTTCGATATTTTGTGGGTCTCCCCCTACAGAGATGGCCAATTCCGTCAGCCAAATCCCTACATGGGGATGGTATTTTCAAGCTATTTCGCCCTGATAATCCCTCTCTAAAGCAGAAATTTTGAGTACCAGCGTGGTTCTACCGTCTGAAATGGTGTAAATTGCCGCCCGGAGCACCTACGAGCGGCTAATCCCGGCGACACTTTACAGTTTGTCCTCCCCACTCAGATCGATTGTGCCCACTGCGGGCAGTACCTCCGCAACCGTAAAGGTGTAGAAGCCAGCCATAATCGCTCCCCACCTGGCTGGCAAGCATGGCTGTGCAGACGAAGTAACCAGCCCTGACGATTACCACTGTCAGCCCCTCCCAGGAATTCGGTTCCAAATTACGGTTCCAGGCTATTAAAAACAAAAAGGGTAGTCCTGAGGACTACCCACATGCGTCAATCAATTATTAATCGTCCGGAGCTACAGGAGAGTCAGAATTGCAATCGTGGCCGCTTCGATGCTGATTCACTTGCATCGGCATCAGATTCGTCGCAGCCCGATAATTATTCGGGTTGATCAATGAACTGCTCACATAATGTGAGCCTACCTTGTTATAACCGGTACTTAAGCCTTCCACACTGGTGTAGATCCCAATGATCACTCCAAGGCTCACCAACGCAGCAAGAACGATACGTCTAATTCTAGGCATGGTACCTTCTCCTTGTGAAACTGGTTGTCACAGTGCAGGCAGACTTTCTTCTTATTGAAAGAAAGCCCTGAGAATGATTGGAACCGCTATTCCAATTGTCCCTCCTGTTGACTTTAAAAATTATACCTAATCGGGTCCGATTTTACAACAAGTAATTCCCCAGATAGGAAAGGCGACCCCACGAGCCGCCTTTCCTATCAGTTGACTATGTTTAGCACAGAAAGGGCAGTCATGGACTGCCCGGGAACCGGTCATTTTCCTGATCCAAGATTGAGTTTGAGGGTGGATTGAGTCTGGTCCTTCAGCTTTATGACTGGGTCGGATGTATCTGCGCCGGCGCTGGCTTGAGTTTGGGTGGCGGTGGAGCTGTTCAACACAAAGGTGGGAAGCAAGTTTCCCAGGTGGGAATTCCCATTACTGCTCTTGATTTTCACATTGCTGTTCACCTTCAGATCTATCTTTTCACGGCTATTTACCGATGACTTGGAAACTGTCTGAACCGCGATATCGGCATTGGCGTCCGTCTTCAGGGCAGTTGCATTCTTGAAAACAACATTTGTTCTCTCATGCAGGTAGGTCCCTGCTTCCTGCCAGACGTTGTGCAGCTGGGACTTCATCTGAGGGTTAAAGCCCAGCGCCGCGCTAATACCTACCATCACTGAAAGCAACAATTGAACAAAGAACTTATTCATCCTACACCTCCGTTATGAAAGTTGGTTTTGATCGAGCCGTTCAAGCTCTTCACTTTGAATAACGGTTGGTTTTTCATTTTGTTTAATTGAGAACCAGAATTCTTCACGATTTCATGGGATAAGAAAATGTCACTCTACGCAGAGAGTGACATTTTCATTATGATATTCATCCAAGGTCCGGGCTAATGTCGTCAATTCGTTCATCACAGTTATGGAAGCAAAGGCGGAACTTGTATCGTAGGGATAACCGTCGGCAAAATACTCGGGTTTGCCTGCGTAGGTTCTGGGACAGTGACAGAGTTAACCGTTGGAACGATCGTCGGTAAAACATTCGAGCTTGATTGTGTAGGCTCTGAAACTACATCAGAGTTGATGGTCGGAACAGGTAAGGTGGGTTCGACTGGAAGGATTTCTGGATTCACTTGCAGCGTTTCGGTTGGAAGTACTGTTGGTTCTTCCACGCTGGGAAGAATAGTTTCATTCAACTCCGGCAGAACAATGCCTGATTGATTTAATTCCTTTATCTGCGCCTCAAGCACCGAATGAATGCGCGCCTCACTATCTGTATTCATCTCAAGCTCTAATCTATTCACTACTTCCAGATATTCTTCGAGTGTCTGTGTACGCAGTTCCGGACTATTTCCGATAGCAAGCAACTCCTCCGCTCTGCGCTCTGCAATGGCGAGATCCGTAGCAACCGGATCGGGTGCTACAGCTCGCCAGATATTTTCGCTGGCAAGTTTCCAGGGATAGAAGGGATTCCCCGGCAATACGCCTTGAGCATAGACACTACCTGCAATCACCAGTGCCAGTAACAGCACCGCAACGTTCGTTGCCATCCGCATCCACACAAAATTAGAGCGGACCGATTTGCGCGGATGTGTCTCCATCTCCTCGATCAATCTGCCTCGGATGCGGGCCTTGAATGCAGACGTGGGCCGGGCTAGCATTCCACGCTCCAGATCCAGGCTAGTCAGCAGGACTGGCGCCAGTTGTACGGCATAGCTGGGGTAGCGGCGCAAGCATTCCTCTATATTGGAATCGCCGCTCTCCAAGGACAGCAGACAGTCCTGCAAAATGTTTTCGAATTCGGTCATACTACTTCCTCGTGGTGCATATATTTGGCAAGCACCTGCAAACCGCGCATTTGCAAGCCGCGTATTGTGCCTTCCTGTTTATTCATGATTTGGGCAATATCCGGATTGGGTAACCCCGCAATATATTTCAGAATCAAAACCTGCTGCTGGTCGGCACTCAAGAATTGCAGCGCATCCCGCATCGCTTCCAGGTCGAATTGCAGTTGCGCTTCGTCATCCGGGCTTTGCATATCGGACGGCAAAGCCCTAGCTTCTTCCAGGGACACCACATCTCTTTTAGAACGGTAGTGGTCAATCACAAGATTCCTCGCAATCGTATATAGCCAGGCGATAAATGGCGAATTGCCGATTCTGTAACGATCCAGGTTTTGCCAGGCTTTTAGGAAGACCTGCGAAACGAGATCCTCTGTGACCGTGTCGTCGGAAATTCGAAAAAAGATAAAGCGATAGACGCGTTCTACATAGCCGTCGTACAACCGGGTGAAGGCGTGACTATCACCGGCTTTGGCTTGGTGTACCAGTGTAGCCTCGTCTGGCAAAGGAGGATCTTTGTAAGGGATCGGTGTCTTTTTCACGGTCATTAATAATAACGGCGGGAATCGTGTTTTGTTTAAGTCACCCCGTGGAAATAACATTGCAGATTCCTTGCTTCTATTCCCCATCAAAAACGCTCTCCGGTCAGAGGAGAGCGTTTTCTGAACTTAGAAACCTTCGAGCTTACTGAGATCGGCAATTCCTTGGGACAAATTGGCAATTTGCCGTAGGAGCGCCAGGCGGTTCGCCCGCACCTGATCCTCCTCGGCCATGACCAGTACTTTATCAAAAAAGGCGTTGATCGAAGGAATCAGTTTGACAACGATCTCCAGCAATTCATTGACGGTAGACGGTTGAGCATGGACCGTTGATTGGATTGCCTGGTATAGATTCTTTTCTTCTGGCTCGATAAACTTGCTTTCATCTACAGCCTGCTGTACACCATCTCCGGTCTGACTCCGCAGGATACGGACACAGCGCGCGTATCCCGGCAGAATGGTGGACCAATCTTTTCGTTCCACCCACACCTGGAGCTGCTTCACCGCTCGTGCCGAGGCGGCCGGGTTAGCCGATTGCTCCGCAAGGACTGCGTCGACGACGTCATAGCGGTAACCCATCTCATTCAGGACCACACGCAGACGGCCCGTAAGAAATTCGCAGATTTGTTTTTGCACTTCCTCTGTGACGACGATGGGCTGCAATTTTGCAGACTTCATGACTGCATCCACCAGATCAAAATCGACATCATGCTCGATCAACGGCTGTACGACGCCGATCGCGGCGCGGCGTTGACCAAACGGATCCTTTGCGCCGGTGGGAGCCAGTCCGGCAGCAAACAGACCTACCAGGGAATCCAGCTTGTCCGCCAGGGCGATCGTCAAACCAATTTTGGATTGTGGCACGGTTTGATACTGCTCCCCAATCGCGTCGGCAACCTCTTTCTGTTCTCCGCTGCGGAGTGCGTATTCCCGCCCGATGATGCCTTGCAGCGATGTCATCTCGGTAACCATCTGTGTCACCAGGTCCGCTTTCATGAGATACGCGGCACGACGGGCGAACATCGCCTGATCATTTTCAAGCTTCAGCATGGGAATCAGCTCGTTGACCAATTTCACAATCCGTTCGGATTTATCCAGCATGGAGCCGAGCTTCGTATGAAAGGTCAGCGTGGAAAGCTTGGGACGATATTCTTCCAGTTTGAGTTTGGCATCTTCCCGCACAAAGAAGTTTGCATCGGCAAAACGCGCGCCCAACACATGCTCATTTCCTTGCCGCACGGTATCAATACCGATATCATCGCCGTTACGAATGGCGATGAAATGCGGTAACAGGGATGCAGCGTGCTGCTGTCTGCCTGCGCGTTGCACGGGAAAATATCTCTGATGTTTTTTCATCACCGAGATCAAAACATCGCGCGGCAGGGACAGATACTCCTGGTCGAAACCACCCATGACTGCCGTCGGCATCTCGATAAGGTTCGTGACCTCGTTGAGTAACCCCTCTTCGACGATCGCCTCGCCGCTCACTAACGATGCCGCCTGTTTGACCTGTTCGATAATAGATGCTTTGCGCTCTTCCTTGTCGATGGTGATGCCAGCTTTACGAATCACAGCAAAATATTGTTCTGCGGAGGGGATCTTAATTTCAGGCGAATCATAAGGACGCAGTCCATAGCTTACGTTGCCTGACACAACACCTGCATATTCAAACGGGATGACCCTATCGCCAAGCAGCGCCACATACCATCGTATGGGGCGCGAGAATGCCACGCCCGAATCATTCCAGCGCATGGACTTTTCGAACTTAATGCTCTCGACCAGTTTAGGTAACGCCTCGGCAAGGACTTCAGGGGTCGAGCGTCCCTTTTGCTTGACGGCGGCAAAGACATACTTGCCGCCACCTTCCTCACGAATCTCCAGATCTTTCGTATCGACACCGTTCTTCTTGGCAAACCCCATTGCCGCCGGAAGTGCAATCCCACTCTTATCAAACGCCTTATCCGCAGGCGGGCCCTTGACGAGGTCTTCCCTGTCAGGCTGATGCGGGGAGAGAGCGTCGATCGAAACGACGAGCCGCCGCGGCGTCGCGAAGATGCGAACGTCGCCATGAGTGAGATTCAAATCCTCGAGTAGAGAAGAGCCACGGGTTGTCAGCTGTGCCTGAGCCGCATCGACGTCATTCGCAGGAAGTTCTTCAACACCAATTTCAAGGAGAAAAGCCGAAGGCTCCAGGATGGTTCTTGACGAGCTAGCTGCAGCAGCGGCTTTTTGCTTTTTGCTGTCTGCTTTCAGTAATGGATATTCCAGCTCCTTGCGCTGCTCCTCGTATCCCTCAGCCACGCGGCGAGCCAATTCGCGCATGCGACGAAAGAATGCCTGCCGTTCGGCAACGCTGATCGCGCCGCGCGCGTCGAGGATATTGAAAGTATGCGAGGACTTGAGGACGTAATCATGTGCCGGAACGAGCAGCCCCTGCGCCAGGCAGGCATCGGCCTCAGCAGAAAAGAGATCATACATCTGTCGGGCGCGCTGGATATCCGCAACCTCATAATAATATTTCGAGTGCTCGAACTCCTCGCGGCGTATGATCTCTCCATAGGTTACTCCTGCGCCCCACTCTTCGTCCCAGATCGCTTTGGCATTGTTGAGGGCGATGAGAATGCGTTCGAGACCATAGGTGATCTCCACCGAGACAGGGTCGAGCATAACGCCGCCCATCTGCTGGAAGTAGGTGAACTGTGTGATTTCCTGCCCATCGAGCCACACCTCCCAACCCAGGCCCCAGGCGGCAATGGCAGGCTGCTCCCAGTTATCTTCCACAAAGCGGATGTCATGCCGGCGGGGATCGATTCCTAGCGCCTTGAGCGACTCGATGTATAGCTCCTGTGGGTTGCCCGGATCAGGCTTTAGGATGACTTGAAACTGCGTATGTTTTTGAAACCGATTCGGATTTTCCCCATAGCGCCCATCATCCGGGCGGACAGATGGTTCCACATATGCCACGTTCCACGGCTCGGGGCCAAGCACGCGCAAAAAGGTAGCCGGGTTCATCGTCCCGGCACCGACCTGGGTGTAGTACGGCTGCGTGATCAGGCAGCCATGAGCTGCCCAGAAGTCTTGAAGCTTGAGGATGATTTCCTGGAAGGAAGATTTTGGCATTCTAGATTTACGATTTCTGATTTGAGATTGAAGATTAGCGAGAGGATTATAACTGATGGTGCGGCAATTAGAATGATATGGTCTGCGTAATCCGGGTTTATCGCTTCATTTCTGTGCAGCCAAGAAAATCAAAAGATTCGCGCAGACGATGAGCGGCGCAAAAACTCATCTAAAATTCAATCCAGTTGGGGTTTTGTTTACGTATATCTTAATAGTAGATTAGCAGAAACGTACGTCGTAGAGTATAGCATCTTGATCAGCGAAATACGGTGAAAATAAGGTAGCTAGCCAAGAAACCGTGTTTGCGATTTCGCAGTGATAAAAAGGGAGCAAAATTGTCGCCTTCACGATTTGGGATCTGTGCTCGATGATCACCTCAGCAGTTTATAATGCTTTGGCGAGCTCCCTGCTGGCACAGCAGGTTGAGAAAACGTTCTTTGAAGCGACCGGCTTGCCTGTGGAACTTGTACCGAGTGGTGAGTCATTTCGATCCCTCCCCTTTCAACGAAATGAGAATCCATTCTGCCAGTTGATGGTTCAGTTCAAGGATAGTTGTGCAGCCTGCCAACAAATACATCAACAATTGGAACAAAAGATTGCAGGTAGCTTGGTACCCGAAACAATCTGTTGTGATGCAGGGCTCCTCGAATTTGCTGTGCCTGTTGTAATCCATGGACAGCATATGGCGACCCTGCTAGGGGGACGCGTATTCCCACATAAACCTACCCAAGCCCAATTCGACCAGCTCGCTCAAGACCTGGAAGCGTGGGGATTGCATGGCGAATTAGATCAATTCAAAACACGGTTTTTTCAGATGCAGGTCATGTCCAGAAAACAATTTCAGGGCAGTGTCCAAATGCTGGCACTGTTCGCAAAGCTTCTGGCAGAAGATGTCAATCGCAATTTCCTGTCCGTACATACTCAGGACGGACTTTGCAGCACAACTGCCAGGGACTTTATCCTTACGCATATGAATGAGCCGTTGCATTTACGTGATGTAGCAGAACATGTGCATGTAAGCGCGCATTACTTCTGTAAATGTTTCAAGAGGGAAACCGGCATGGGATTCTCCGAATTTCTTGGGCGTGCACGCGTCCAGAACGCAAAGCAGGCATTAGCCAATTCAGTTTTATCCATCGGCGAAGTCGCGGGTCAGGCCGGGTTTGGTTCTTTATCCCAATTCAATCGCACATTCCGTCGTTATGTGGGCTGTTCCCCGAAGGAATATCGC
>JBKPQD010000393.1:0-3823 GCA_046733915.1 Chloroflexota bacterium | reverse complement strand
TCTGATCACGCTTTCCGTGCGCACCAGGCCGGGATAGAGACTGACGGCAGCCACATTATGCTCGCGCAGCTCGTGCGCCATGCAGGCGGCCATCCGGTCGTCAGCAGCTTTGGCAACCCCGTAGGCAACACCCGCGCTATCTTTTTGCGCCGCAAAAAATGAGACGTTGACAATTAATCCTGAACGTTGCGCGATCATGATGGGCGCAGCCAGAACGCTGGCAACATAGTGGGCACGAATTCCGGCTTGAAACATCTTATCCCAACGGGTGAGTGGAACTGTCCAGAATCCTTTTTCTTTCCAGAACTCCGTCCCGTCATTGAAGTGTTCGTAACCACCCCAAACATTGTTGACCAGAATATCCAGACGATTCTGTTCAAGTTCGATGCGCTGAAATACGTCTTTTACTTCCTCATCGTTGCTATGGTCGCAGCGAACGGCGATCCCCTCGCCGCCGAGTTTAGATACTTCCTCGGCCGTTTGATGTATCGTCCCGGGCAGGTCGACCGCCGCCTGTCCATCTTCTACTGTTCGGCCCGTCACGTAAACCGTGGCTCCGGCTTCGCCCAGTCCTAAAGCAATGCCTTTACCAACGCCACGGCTGGCTCCGGTCACCAGAGCAACTTTCCCTGCCAGAGATTTCATAGCGGATACCTTTCTACCTATCTAAAGAGATGTCAGTGAATCCATAACCGTTTGTAAACTCTAATCCCCGCCCTTGATTTTGAATATCTGACTGTTTCGTGATTCATCCAAGGATTGACTAGCTTTGACGTTATTGACATATCCATGAATACCATATATTCTGATCGTGTTCGAACATTTGTGCGAGAATACTTTTGTTCCTTTACGGAGGAGCGAATTACGAGATGAATGCAGATGCCTTTCGCCATTTCTATGAATATCACGTCGCTGAGAATCGCAAGATATGGGACAGTTATATCACCCAATTATCGGACGAACAGTTTACACAACATATTGACTACTCGCGCGGATCGATTCGGGATCAAATCCTGCACCTGATCAGCGCCGATCATGCGTGGTTTAGTGGATTACGAGGCGTTGAAATTCCAGAAGATCTTAATCCCGCAGACATTCCCGACCGGAAAAGCATTCGTGCACACTGGGACAACGTTGAGCAAAACATGCGTGATTACCTCGCCTGCTTGCGGGACGATATGATATTCGAAAAACCTTTTCGAGAGGGAGAAGACAAGGATCTGATCCTGTGGCAGGTGCTTCTGCATGTGGCGAACCACGGTACCGACCACCGCGCCCAAATTCTCAGATTATTAAACGATCTGGGGGTGAAGACGAACTATCAAGATTATATCTTCTACATTTACGAACATCTATAGATCATTTCTCAATGTTATGCGTAAGCTCCACGTGGTTACCAGGGCTGCTCTGGGGCGGCTTTCCAGGACGCTGGTTTAGCTTGCCTGGCACAACACGCGGTCTCTCACCACACTGATCGTGACACACTTATCTAGCGATCGTCAATATCAGACCTCTGTCCTTACAGACCTGCTCGATCTGCTTGACGATGTAATCTGGGGGAAAAGATAATGTTTTCTTGGATGACCAGGTAATATATTGTCCGGGCGGAACTTTTTCAAGCGTGGATAACAACACCTCTATATCCATCCGAATACTGTCAACCGATTTGATTTCGTCAAGAGTCTTTTCGCGGTTGGTTCCGACGAGCAAAGAGAATTCCCACTGATTACCCTCCTGCCAACTATAGAGCTCGTAACCTTTTATGGACTCTGGCAAGGGAGTGGCATCTGGTTGAGGAGCAGTCCCGCAACTGGGCAATAATAAACCAAGCACGAATATGAACAAAATGGATGGCATCGTTTTCACCTTCCGTATCCTTACGAAAAAGAGTTCAATCCCATGAGTATGAGACCTTAGCATACCGCTTTTTTCACGGGCGCGCTGCCTCGAAGTTAACATTTGAATTCTTACTTTCCCATCTGCTCATCCACGGCGAAAGTCATTTAATCCTATTCCATCGAGAATCAGATCGATAGATTTTTCAACCCTCGCCTCCCGAGTTTTGGATAGTTTAGGCTGAGAAAAATAAA
This sequence comes from Chloroflexota bacterium, assembly GCA_046733915.1. Taxonomy (GTDB): domain Bacteria; phylum Chloroflexota; class Anaerolineae; order Anaerolineales; family Villigracilaceae; genus Defluviilinea. Next base: position 1,733 of record JBKPQD010000393.1, on the reverse strand, counting down.
ATAGGTATGCTCTTTGCCGTCCTGGCGTTAACGCGTAAAACGCTTCTTTCAAGGCGGGAATTTCATCCAGTTTATGTTGAAATTCTTTCGGAACTACGAATTCCGAGGTTTTCTTATAATTGACTTGTACACCGGATTGTTCCGCTTCAATGGCTTCATGAATATAGACCTTTAAGAGAGGTTCCATCTTAACGATTTCCTGAACCTTGGTGAACCGAATCTGGCGCGCCGCCTGCACATTCTTCGTTTGTTGGATGAGAACCCTCTTGGAATCCTTTAACAAGACGCCTTTGACAAATAGAATTGCACAGTAGTCTTTAAATCCATGAATTAAAACGATGTTTTTATTCTGAAAGGTGTAGCAAGGAACACCCCATTTCAATTCTTCATGCAGCGGGCAGTCAAGAAGGATCGTTCTCAATTTTTTAAATTCTTCCTGCCACTTTTCGGCTTTACTAAAAAAGAAATCCACCTTGTGATTCATTCCACTTTTTGTCTGTGTAGGCATATTTCCTCAGAGAATCCAAACGCGTACGCTTTACCTTATGATTCTAACGCCGAACGGTGTTCGTTCGTGACAGCCAAGCGGGCGAGCTGCACACGTCTGTTAGGATCCCGCGCACGCGGAGTTGTGCGCCAGATCCTGCGAGTAGTGTATATCCATTTTGTGCGCACAGCCCTTGCAATCCGTTATCACCAGAATCAAACGTCCCTCGATTGACCTGCGTTACCCTAACTCGTATCCCATATGAGCTACCCATTCCCGGCGATCATAGCCAGGACAATTTGATTTTTGTTAGAGATTCATACAAGCATGAACGTTTCCACTTTACTTGCAGTAGAATCCTGCTCACAGGAGAGAATTAGATGAAACTCGTTACCGTTTCCCAAATGCAGGCAATTGAAAAGGAAGCCGATGCCCACGGCCTCAGCTATGACCAGATGATGGAAAACGCCGGTCAGGGACTGGCGGATATACTCTTCGATCTTTTCGAGGACGACGCAGAGACCGAGATCGTCGGTTTGGTCGGTCCCGGCAACAACGGCGGCGACACGCTCGTTGCCCTCTCGGAGCTTGCTCACGAGGGCTGGAAGGCGAAGGCCTACTTCATCAAGCGTAAAAAGGATGATCTCATCCGACGCTTCACCGAAGCGGGCGGCGAAGTCATTTCGGGCGAGAATGCCTTTGAGCAACTCGCGGAAGCCATCGGGAACGCCGATGTCCTGCTCGACGGCGTCCTTGGCACCGGTATCAAGCTGCCCTTGAAGAAGGACGTCGCCGAATTTCTGGCCGAGGTCAATGACATTCTGGACGGCTTGGAGGAATATCCGCTCGTGGTCGCGGTGGACTGTCCTTCGGGCGTCGATTGTGATTCCGGCGAAATTGCGGATGAGGCTATCGGCGCCGATCTGACTGTCACCATGGCAGCGGTCAAACAGGGATTGTTGAAGCTGCCGGCCTTCGAATACGTTGGCGACCTCGAGGTGGTGGATATTGGCTTGCCGCAGGACCTCTCATCCTGGGACAAGTTGAGCCTTGAGGTTGCCGAACCGAACTCGGTAGCCGCCCTGCTTCCGGAGCGTCCGCTCTCTTCGCACAAAGGCACGTTTGGCACCGCCCTGATTGCCGCCGGCTCGATCAATTACACGGGCGCAGCGATGCTGGCGGGCGAAGCGGCCTATCGCGTCGGCACGGGACTAGTCACTATGGCGGTTCCCACCCCGGTCCATGC
>JBKPQD010000392.1:0-3239 GCA_046733915.1 Chloroflexota bacterium | reverse complement strand
ATCCAAGAATTATTCCTACTTGGCGCTCGTCTTTGCACTGATCGCCTTGATTGCAACTTTACTGTTGGGAATCACGCGCGGCCTCGTAGCGATGGGTGTCTTTACCGTCGCCAGTGTCGATAATCTCAACCGCGCCATCATCCTCAGTATCGGCGTGATCGTACTGGGGCTGGCGATCTACGCAATCCTCGAACCGGACCGCGTCCGTCGCACATTTACCGGTCGCCAGGCACGCTATGGCAGTAATGCGGCCGTTACGATCATCGCCTTCCTTTTTATCTTGGTCTTTGGAACAGGGATCGTTCTTGCCAATCCGGTTCCGATCGCCGACCTGACCGAAGATAAAACGAACACGCTTTCCCCAGAACTACTCGCGGCGATTAAATCACTGCCCGATAAAGTAACGGCAACGGGTTTCTTCGCTCAGAACAGCAGGGATACAGCCGAAAAGTTATTAAACAACATAAAATCCAGCAGCAATGGAAAATTCGATTACAGATTCATCAATCCTGATCAGGATCCACAAGCTGCCTTGAATGCAGGTATCACCGGCGACGGCAAAATTCTTTTGCAGATGGGTCAACAGAAAACGATTGTTGCCTTTGCGAGCGAAGATGAAATCCTGAAAGGGTTGCTACGATTGCTAAACCCGGAGAGCAGCGTGATCTATTTCCTGACAGGCCATGGCGAGCGCGACACCAAACAGAGCGGTGAAACCTCGCTGACGCGTGCAGTAGCCACCTTGGAAAGCAAAAACTACAGCGTCAAAACTCTCAATCTCCTGGCAGACAACACCATTCCGGACGATGCGCGTGTGATCGTTATCGCGGGTCCGACCAAGCCGGTTTCAGAGAATGAAGTGAAACTCCTCCGGGATTTCCTGGGCAAGGGTGGTTCGCTGATCGTCATGGACGATCCCACGGCGCTGACACAGTTTGGCGAGTCGAAAGATCCGCTCGCCGATATGCTCGCACAGGATTGGGGAATTACGTTTGACAATGACATCGTGATTGACCTGAACAGCCCCCAACCGACCACCGCCGCTGCAGCGATTTATGATTCATCGCACCCTGTCACGATCAATATGAACAATCTTGTGGCATTCTTCCCGTTCACGCGCAGTCTCGTCGCAGGAACAGCGCCAGAGGGGATTACCCTTAGTCCGATCGTGCAAACGAATGAGCGTTCCTGGGGCGAAACGGACTTTTCCAGTCTGTCGCAAGGCGGGCAGGTGTCACGTGATGCAGGCGAAAAAGTAGGTCCTTTGAGCTTGGCCGTAGCCGGTGAAAACGCGACCACTAAAGGACGAGTCGTGGTATTTGGCACATCGGAGTTTGCTGTCGATCAGATCTTCGATGCCTATGGTAATGGCGATATGTTCGTCAATTCGGTCGATTGGGCGGCAGAACAGGAGAACCTCGCAAGCATTACCCCGAAGACCCCCACGGAGCGGACTTTTAATGTCCCCTCGCAAATCCACTGGATTTTGATCCTTTTGAGTTCGATTTTCATTATCCCGGGGCTGGTTCTGCTGGGTGGTATTTCGACCTGGCTGGCGCGCCGGCGGCAGGGATAACGTATGATCCGACGCTCCACGGTAGTCTATATAGCAGTCCTGCTTATTGTCGCGGGAGCCTATTTTTACCTTAAATTTCGTAAAGAACCCGTTGCCGATGTTCTGGTGACACCCGAAGTAACAGAACAAGTCAGCTATCTGTTTACGGCGGAGGAAGGTATTCCGGTTAGCATCCGAATCCAGTCAAAAACAGGGGATGCGGTGGAAGTCGCTCGAAATGCCGATGCGGCCTGGGCTTTGTCCCAGCCTATCGAAGCCGAGGCGGATCAGGCTGCAGCTGAGGCTGCTGCAACCCAGATTTCTACAATGCGTATTCTGGACAAGGTTAATGTCGATCCGAAGGTCGTTGGGTTGGAATCGCCGGAATATTCCTTGACCGTGAAGTTCAATAGCAAAGTAGAACGAACGGTCAACATCGGTGTTGTTACTCCCTCAGAGAGCGGATACTATGTGCAGGACGCAGCGGGTGGCGACGTAATGATCGTGAGTAAAAGCGCCGTCGATGCTCTCCTAATGCTCTTATCCAACCCGCCTTACTTGGAGACTCTTACCCCCAACCCCGCCGCGACCGAAACCTTGCTGCCTAACGAAACGATGACCCCCCAACCGTAACGTTTTGGTCGTGTAGGCGTCTATGAAAGAGCAATGAAACGGGCTTGAAATTTACATGAAAAACGTGTATTCTGATTAAAAAGAAAAACGGATAAATAAACGAATGGATGTAGACAAAATTTTGATGGTTGATGAAGAGGAAGAATTTTCAGCGATCGCCCGGCTTATCGAGCTGGGGCGGCAAAAGGGGTATATCACGCTGGACGATATCCTGCATTTCTTCCCTGAAGCTGAACAGGATGTGGAGCAGCTCGAAGAAGCCTTTTCGGCTTTATTGAGCGCGGGGATTCCTTTTGTAGAAGACACGACCACAGCAGAACCCACCGAGGATGAACTGGTTGCCGTGGAAGCGACCGAGGCCGAGCCCGAAGTCGATCTTTCCCTTGATGATTATCTTGCCAACATTGATACGGACGATACCATTGGTCTGTACCTTAAAGAGGTCAGCCGCGTTCCCTTGTTGACCGCCGAAGAGGAAGTAAAGCTTGCTCAGCGTATCGAACGCGGACGAATGGCACGTGAGGAACTGGCGAAAGGAAACGCCAGCCCGCGGCGCCGCACCGAACTCCGCAAGCTAATTGAAGATGGCTGGGCAGCTCGTGAGCACTTGATTACAGCCAACTCTCGTCTAGTAATCTCGGTCGCCAAAAAGTATATGGGACGGGGTGTCCCCTTCCTGGACTTGATCCAGGAAGGTAATATTGGCTTAATTCGCGCCACAAAGAAATTTGATTACCGGCGCGGACATAAATTCTCCACGTATGCAACGTGGTGGATCCGTCAAGCCGTAACACGTGCCATCGCTGATCAGGGTCGAACGATCCGTGTGCCCGTACACATGGGCGATCAGATCAATAAGCTGTTACGTGTACAGCACCAGTTAACTCAGCGCCTCGGCCGCGAACCGAGCGTGGAAGAACTCGCGGAAGCGTTGGATGTTCCACCCAAAAAGGTTGAGAATATGATCCAGGTTGCGCGGCGTCCGCTATCCTTGGAAACGCCAACGGATGATGAAGAAGATTCGGTCCTCGGCGATTTCATTGAAGACGAT
>JBKPQD010000391.1:0-2820 GCA_046733915.1 Chloroflexota bacterium | reverse complement strand
GGTACGCCATAAAGACTTGGATGTGAGTATGGATTTGAAGAACACGCCGTCGATCCAGGGAGATGGCGTGCGGCTTGCCCAGGTCTTCGATAATCTGTTTACCAACGCAATCAAATACGCACCCAATGCGCCGATCACCGTATTGCTTGAACAGGTGGGAAACCAGGTCATCATTTCCTTTATCGATCGCGGCCCGGGTATACCCAAGGACGCTTTAGCATTTATTTTTGATCGGTTTTACCGCGTCCGTACCGAGAAGAGCGTGACCGGCACCGGTCTGGGACTTTATATTTGCAAGCAGATAATTGAAGCACATCGTGGTAAGATTTGGGCAGAATCCGATCCCGGTCAGGGAACCACGTTCTTCATCGAGTTACCCATAAATTCAACGAAGTAGTACCGCAACAATTCTTACGGATGCATGGTCGTGTACGATACAAACATAACGAGCATCCAATTTCATGTAGTTGCGGCACATGCGTGAAGGAGAAACCATGGCAAAACGCATTTTGATAGTGGACGATGAACCTCGTTATCTACGTTTGCTTGAAGCCAATCTGCGGACCGAGGGCTATGAAGTGGTCACCGCGCAGGATGGCATGCAGGCGGTCAGCGTGTTCTCGGATCAGCCGATTGATCTGGTGCTGATGGACGTGATGATGCCCAAGCTGGATGGTTTCGGCGCCACACAGCGCATCCGCGAGTTTTCCAGCATCCCGATCATCATCCTGACTGCCAAGGGGGACGAACAGGACCGCGTTCGCGGCCTCGACCTGGGAGCTGATGATTATCTCATCAAGCCGTTTTCCGCCACCGAGCTTCTGGCACGCGTCCGTGCCGTGCTGCGCAGAGCCCAGCCGCCTACCGAAGTAGGACAATCCCGCTTTTTCACGCATGATAATCTGAAGATTGATTTCGCCCGAGCCGAAGTGTGGCGCGGCGAAACGCCGGTTTCCCTTTCTGCGACGGAGTACCGTTTACTGCTGCAGTTTGCACACCATATCGGCAAGATCATGACCTCTGAGGAATTATTGACCAGCGTCTGGGGTCCAGAGTATCGCACCGATAAGGAAATCCTATGGGTGAGCATTGCCCGCTTGCGCCAGAAACTGGAAGATGATGCCCACACTCCCAAGCATATTGTGACGCGTTCCGGCTTGGGATACCTCATGCCGCCGATCGAGGAGTAAACCGAATCAGAGGGGGCAACAAATCAAAAGCAATCGTTCGCTTATTGACCAGAATAAACTGCCAGACAAGGCAGGAATTTTGCGTGCGCCTTTTCTCATCAGCTTAAGGAAAATGAAAAGCACATCCGGAGCTATTTCGGATACACTTTGAAACATCCGGGTAGATAATTGGCGGCAACAGGCGTTGTCGCTTCTTTCTCACCAAATACAGTTAATCATAGAGGCAGCATGACCATTGAATACGATGAAAAAGGAAAGATCTTTACAGATATCATCAGCAAACGTTCTGTGTATGCGACCGTGCAAACAACCACGCATTTAATGCGTGGGCATATCCACATCCGTCACGATCAGCGTATCAAAGACGAGCTGGACCTGGATGAAACGTTCCTGGCGGTAACCGACGTGAACGTGCTGGCTGCAGATGGACACATCCTGTTTCAGGCACCTTTCCTGGCAGTTAACCGGGCGCACATTATTTGGGTTCTCCCCGAGCAAAGTAAAAATGAAGAGGCAGGTTCTTAATGGCTACTCCCATCGCATCCAACTTTACCAGGCTCACCTCCACCGACCTGCTCAAGTTCAAGCGCTATTTGATCGAGAATGTCGGTCGCTCGATGGAGGGACAAGAATTGCAGCTCGGCGACAAGACAGAGTTTATGAAACAGCGCCTGAGTGAAGTCTATGCCCAGGTGAAGGTCAGTCTTCCCGAAGATATTCGTAAACAAGTTTTTCACGACATCCTGGACGAACTCACAGGCTATGGTCCGATTCAGCCGCTATTAGAGGATCCCGATATCAGCGAAGTCATGGTCAATGGGCCGAAAAAAGTTTTCATCGAGAAGCAGGGCAAGCTGATCAAAAGCCCCATCACATTCGACGATGACGACCATGTACTGCGGATCATCGACCGGATCATCCTGCCCCTCGGCCGCCGCGTGGATGCAGACAGCCCCACCGTCGACGCGCGCCTGCCAGATGGGTCGCGCGGTAACGCCGTGATTCCGCCGGTCGCCATTGATGGACCGTCAATCACCATCCGTAAATTTAAAAAGGATAAACTCACGGTGGAACAGCTAGTGAAATTTGGCTCATTAACTGCAAATATGGGCGAATTCACCAAAGCATGTGTGCTGGCACATTTGAACATCGTCATCTCCGGAGGTACAGGTTCCGGCAAGACAACCCTGCTTAATGTGCTCTCTACGTTCATCCCGGAAGGCGAACGGATCGTCACGATCGAAGATGCGGCTGAACTCCAGCTGCAGCAGGATCACGTCCTGCGCATGGAAACAAAAGTCCCGAATGTAGACGGTAAGGGTGCCGTCACCATCCGTGACCTCGTGCGCAACTCCTTGCGTATGCGCCCTGACCGGATCATCGTCGGCGAATGCCGTGGCGGCGAAGCGCTCGATATGCTGCAAGCCATGAACACCGGTCACGACGGCTCCTTGACAACTTTGCATGCCAATACCCCACGCGATGCCCTCTCGCGTCTGGAAACGATGGTTATGATGGCAGGCATGGATCTGCCCCTCAAGGTCGTGCGTCAACAGGTCTCCTCCGCCATCGATCTGATTATCCAGCAGACCCGTTTGAAAGATGGCTCACGGAAAGTGACGCAGATTAC
>JBKPQD010000390.1:0-4258 GCA_046733915.1 Chloroflexota bacterium | reverse complement strand
GTAAACGGTGGAATGACATCCAGCACAACTTTGCTGACCACATAGAGACCCCCCCATATGCTCGCCGCGGCGAGCCCGTAAAGTAAACCGGTGATGGTTTTGTTCATGAGCCGAGGATTATAACGGCATGTCCTGCGTGTGTCATTCTGACCGACGCTGGCGTACCTCGCCCCGCGAAGCGAAGTATCCCGGCAAAGCCAGTTTGGATAGTTTACTACTCGTAAGATCTGCTTTGTCTGATCTTCTTGATCTCCCCGCGAACTTTCTTCTCCTTTAATCGCCTCGCCCTCGCTGCGGCGGTCGGCTGGGTCTTCTTGCGCGTTTTTGGCTTCTGGAACGCCCGTTGCAGCAGATCGACCAGCCGACGAATGGCATCCTCGCGGTTCTGCTCCTGAGTGCGGAATTTCTTCGCTTCGATCAACAGTTCGCCTTCGCCCGTTATTTTATTTCCGGCAATATGTTTCAATCTTGTCTTTGCCTCTTCCGGCATCGAGGAATGGATCACGTCGAATCTTAACTGCACCGCCGTCGCCACCTTATTCACATTCTGCCCGCCGGGACCGGACGCGCGCACGAACGCGAACTGCAATTCATTTTCATCGATGGAAAACGATGGCGTAATTTCAATCATGAAGAAAAGTATACTCCATCGCTTAAAAGCTCCACCCCCATTTTCGCTCTTCAGAAAATGGGGGTGGATGCCGGAGGCAGGAGGGGGTCGGTCTAGAACATCAACGCGTTGATCTTGTCGATCATTTCGGGACCCGGGCGCAGGTCCGCTTCCTGCAAACGGTTGAGCGGTGTATCCACAAGATCGTAGATATCGGCCAGGGCCGGCTTGTCTTCCTCAATATAAATCAATCCGGTCGCAAGCCAATTGTTCTGCTGCGCCTCGGCCAGCACCCGCATCGCTTCGAAGCGGTCCGTCGGGTTGTAATCCTTCTCCAGATTTTTCAGGATGACCACCGAACCGTCGTGCATCGCGACTTCGCGAACTTCGCCTTCCTTCATCTCTTCTTCGAGGATGATCTCATTGCGCGGGGCGATGTAAGTGATGTCGTGCAGCGGTTCTTCGTGATCCTTGCCCCAGGCGTAGGAGTGATAAGCGTTGTCCTGGTTGTTGAAGGTCACGCATGGGCTGATGATGTCGAGCACGGCAATACCGTGATGGGACATGGCGGCTTTGATCAATTCCTTGACCTGTTTGGCGTTGCCGGCAAACGAGCGGGCGACGAAGGTCGCGTTCGACGCCAGCGCCTCCATGCAGATATCCACCGGCATGTACTGGTTTGCGCCCTGCTTCTTGAGGCTCAGGCCCCGCTCGGCGGTCGCAGAAAATTGACCTTTGGTCAGACCGTACACGCCGTTATTCTCCACAATGTACACCATGTTGACATTCCGGCGCATGATGTGCTTGAACTGTCCCATGCCGATGCTCGCCGAGTCACCGTCGCCGGAGACGCCCACCCCTTTGAGGTGGATATCGCCGAACAAAGCGCCCGTCGCGATCGACGGCATTCGTCCATGCAGGCTGTTGAACCCGAACGAGCGGTTCAAAAAGTAGGTGGGACTCTTGCTCGAGCAGCCAATGCCGCTGAACTTGATCACTTTCTCCGGAACGACGCTCAGCTCGTACATCGCGCTGACGATCTGGTTGGAGATCGAGTTATGTCCGCAACCCTGGCAGAGTGTGCTCGGGTTGCCACGGTAATCATTTTTGACCAGGCCGGCGAGATTTGCATTTGCGGGCGCAGCGCCAGCCATAGGGAGTGGTTGTGTCATAAGATACCTTCCTTCGCTTATTATGCTTGTTCCGGGACCGCGTACTTCGCCAGGATGCCTTCGCGCACCCACTTGGCAGAGGCCGGCATACCATCCCCGTACGCCACCGAGCGGAAGAACGGTGCACGCTGGGGATATTCAATCGTCAGGATTTGATTCATCTGTCCATCGCGGTTCATTTCGACGACAAAGACCTGGTCATATTTGTTCACGAACTCGGTGACTTCGTCTGTGAAGGGCAGGGCGCGCACCCGCAGGAAATCGGCTTTGATGTCGTGCTGCGTATCGAGCTGGTGAACCGCTTCGAGGATGGCTGCTTCCGTAGATCCGTAGCCGATGATGCCGATCGTCGCTCCAGGGGTGGAATGCAGCACGGGAGCCGGCACATAGTTCCGGGCAGTCTGGTGCTTTTTCTTCAGGCGCTCCATATTCCTCAGCCAGACGCCGGAGTCTTCGGTATAGCGGGCATTCTCGTCATGACCGGTGCCGCGCGTGAAGTAGGAGCTCATCGGGTGAGTATTACCCGGGACGGTGCGATACGGAATGCCATCGCCATCCTTATCCAGGTAACGGCCCCAGTTGCCTTTGAGCTCTTCGAGATCTTTTTCCCACAGTACTTTGCCGCGATCCATGGGGGCGCTGGGATATTCGAACGGCTTGCTCATCCACTGGTTCATGCCCATATCCAGGTCGCTCAGCACGAAAATCGGGCTCTGCAGGCGCTCCGCAATGTCGAACGCTTTCCAGCCAAATTCAAAACATTCGCTGACGTCGCCCGGCAATAAGATAATCGATTCGGTATCGCCGTGGCCCATGAAATTCGTGAAGGTCAGGTCGCCTTGGGCGGTGCGGGTGGGCAGACCGGTGGAGGGACCGATGCGCTGCACATCCCAGACGACGACTGGCACTTCGGCGTAATAAGCGAGCGCGGCAAATTCGGTCATCAGACTCAGCCCCGGTCCGGACGTCGACGTCATCGCCCGTAGTCCGCTCCAGCCCGCACCGATTGCCATACCGATTGCCGCCAGTTCATCTTCCGCCTGAATAATCGCATAGGTGTGTTTGCCATCTTCGCGCTTGCGGAGGGTCGGCAAGTAATCGTTCAAAGATTCGGCCAGCGAAGAAGCCGGTGTGATCGGGTACCACGCTGCAAATTGCACGCCGCCAAAAATGGAACCGATCGCGGCGGCCGTGTTGCCGTCAGCCATGATCAAGCCGTCGGTCTTGTTCATCCGCTCGAGGTAGAACGGATCCTTCTTTTCGAGGTTGTTCTTCGCCCACTCGGCGCCAGCCTTGACCGCGTTCAAATTCATATCGATCGGTTTCTGTTTGCCCTTGAAGTGGAACGTCAGGGCAGCCTGGATGGTTTCGAGCTCGATGCCGATCATGTGCGCCAGCACACCCACGTAGATCATGTTGCCCACCAGGTCGCGGAAATCGGCCGGGACGTTCGGGTCGCTGCGCACCAGCTGCTTGACCGGCATCGGGTAGACGGCCACATCGGCGCGCGTGACCGGCTGCTTGATGTCGTCGGCGTAGAAGAATGCCCCGCCCGGCGCCACGGAAGCCAGGTCCCGGGCGAAGGAGTCCGGGTTCATGGCGATGACGATCTCCTGCTCTTCGCGCCGCGCGATGAAGCCATCGCCATTGACGCGGATCGTATACCAGGTCGGCAAGCCCTGAATGTTCGAGGGGAACAGGTTCTTGCCCGAGACGGGAATGCCCATCTTGAATAGCGCTCGCAGGAGGGTGTTGTTGGCGGTCGAACTGCCGGAGCCGTTCTTGGTGCCAACGATAATCGAAAAATCGTTCACTACTTTGTTCATAATGCTCCTCAATGACATATCACTACGGTCTTTGGTACAACAGGTCGGTATGGGCGATCAGCGCCTCATAGCCTGCCTTGGTATCTCCCTGGCAGATGGCTTCCACCATCTTTTGGTGGTAATGCCAGACTTCCTGTAAATATTCGTAACCGCCGGCAAACACGTTCAAGCCGACCGATTCATACGCGTCCCAGTACGCTTCCAGGATACCGGTCACGAACGGGTTCTCGAGACGGCGGTAGATCAACAAATGCAAATTGCGATGCTCTTCGTGTGGGACCTGAATCGGGGAGCCGCGCAGCTTTTCCCAGGCACGCGCCACGATCGCCTGCAGCTCGCGGTGGTCATCCGCGGTCAGTTTCTCCACCGCTTCATGCCAGAACGCAGCTTCGATGTGATTGCGCAGCTCGGAATACTTGCGGAAATGCGCATCGTCGAGGGCGAGAGCATACCGCAGGCTTTGCCGCACAGCCGGTGTGAAGGAATACGCACGCCGCTTGGTCCCCAGCCGCGGGCGCACCTCTACCAGGCCGAGCGCACGCGCCACTTCGAGCTGTTCTCGCAGCGTCGCCAGGCTGACGCCTAATTCCACGCTCAAGTCCTTGAGCGACGGGAACTCGTCATCCGCCTCGTTGTGGGTGGCGAGGTAG
>JBKPQD010000389.1:0-4372 GCA_046733915.1 Chloroflexota bacterium | reverse complement strand
ACGGAATCGCATCAAGTTGCAACAGCAGGAACCGTTTTCTATACGCCCACGCCGTTCGTGGCTCCCCCGCCGCAGTTGGTTGTCATCAATGAGTTCGTGCCGCGACCCGGACACGATTGGAACGGCGATGGTGTCGTCAATGTTGGCGATGAGTACATTGAGTTGCTCAACCACGGCACTGTGGATGTGAATTTGAGTGGGTATCGTCTGGACGATGAGGTCAATATTGGATCGAATCCATATTCGCTGCCGGCAAAGGTGCTGAAACCTGGCGAGCGGATTGCCCTTTATGGCAGTGAAACAGGGCTACTCCTTGGCGATGGCGGCGATGGGGTTCGCTTGTTGAAGCCTAATGGGCAATTGATGGACGCCTACAACTATACTGTTGTGCGCTCTCCGGACCAATCCTATTGCCGTTTGCCGGATAACGGTGGCGCCGACGATTGGAATCAGAATTGTTATCCAACTCCGGGGCTGCAAAATTCGCTGAGCGGAAATGTTGCTGTCCCATCCGGTAGTGTCGGGCAAGAATCCCTCTGTCCGATCGCAGATACCCTTCCTGCTGATTTCGTGCAGGCGGAATGTGATCCATTTGGGAATAACATCTGGCGGCAGGAATTCTGGGACCGGAACGGCTGGTATAACGAAAAATACCTGCCCAGCCCTGATACGAAATGGCCCGTGTTTGCCGATTAAACGAACAGGACGGCTCGTCGAGCCGTCCTGTTTTTATCAATCCTCTGCCGCCCTGGCCACCTCGTCGGCGTCAAAGACAACCTCTTCCTTACCGGTCAGTTTATCCTCCACTTTTTCAAGGATCAAGCGCAGGTGACCCGGATGAGAGACGAAATCCAGATCGTCTGCCGGGACAGCCAAAATTGGGCAGAGGGTAAAGTTATCGATCCATGCCTCATACAGGTTGTTTAGTCCTTCCAGGTAATCGGGACCGATCGTTTGTTCGTAGGCGCGTCCGCGGCGCGAGATGCGGTTCATCAATGTAGATACAGAAGCTCGCAAATAGATGACGAGGTCCGGCGGCGGAAGGAATCGCATCGTCGTCTCATACAGATCGCGATAGGTCTGGTAATCCCGCGTTTGGATGTGTCCCTGTAGATAGAGGTTCTGAGCGAAGATCTCGGCGTCTTCATACACGCTGCGATCCTGCACCACCGAGGTGGGATGCTGTGAAAGGCTATAGTGTGAGCGCAGGCGATGGGTCAGAAAAAAGACCTGCGAGTGGAATGACCAGGCGTCCATGTTCTGGTAGAAATCCACCAGATATGGGTTTTCAGCGACCGGTTCATAGAACGGTTTCCAGCCCATCCGCACGCACAGCATTTCTACGAGCGTGGACTTGCCGACACCGATATTGCCAGCCACTGCAACGAATTTCTTCATTTATCCTCCGAGGCAAGAGGCTTATTGGGGAATCTCGCCTGCCAGTTCCTTATCAATCACCTGTTTGAATACATCGAGTGGTTGCGCGCCGACGATTGCCAGACCATTGATAAAGAACGTGGGCGTGGACCGCACTCCCAGATTCACAGCAAAATCGCTATCCGCTTCGATCGCTGCTTTGTATTTTTGTGTTTGCAGGCATGTCTGGAACTTATCCATATCCAGGCTGAGTTGCTGTGCGTATTGGGTATAGACCTGGCTTCCCAGATTTTCACTGCCAAAAAGCTTTTCGTGATAGGGCCAGTAGGCGTCCTGTTCACCGGCACACATCGCCGCCTCGGCCGCTCCAAACGCATCCGGATGAATGGAGGTCAGCGGCAGGTTGCGGTAGACGAGCTTAATCTTGCCTGGATAGGCAGCCAATAGCGGTTCATAGACTTCCTGATGCCAGCGCCGACAGAACGGACACTGGTAGTCACTGAACTCAACAATTGTGATCGGCGCATCCTGAGGACCAATGGCAGGGAACCCTTCCGAGGGAATGTCATAGCGCTTGAACTGGGGCGATTCCGTCGCGGGCGCATCAGCAACCAGACCTGATGCCTGGGAGGCCGTCTGCGAAGCGTTCCCCTGTCCGCCGGCGGGTTGAAACCCCCACATTGCGTAACCCAGCAACACACCTGCTGCAAAAGCAAGCACGGTAAAGACTGCATAAAAATGACTACGCTTGAACGTGAACGTTTCTTCCCCTGCTGGTTCTGGCAGCACCTCAAATTCATCAACAGGCTGCTCGATTAATTGTGGTTCTTCCATCGGTTCGATGGTGGCTTTATTGATTTTTTTCGTTCCAGTTGGCATGCCGGGCATTATAACATGAGCAATTTCGCCACCTGGTTGCTACCTTTGTACAAACCAAGCGTATATGTTTATAAACTACCCTGCTGATATCCCACCCTTCGGGCGCGTAGCAAGTTATGCAGCGAAACAAAAATTGGAGACAAAATGACCATTCCTCAACAACATCCCATTCCCTGGTATCTCTGGCCGTTTGTGGCAATCTGGAAGTTGCTTGCCGTCATCGTCGAGATGACAGGTCGACTCGTGGCGATGATTCTTGGCATCGTCTTGATGATCGTCGGTGTACTCATCAGCCTGACGATTGTTGGCGCCATCATCGGCATCCCGCTGGCGATTATCGGATTGCTGTTGTTTATCAAAGGGATATTTTAAAACGTAGCGGCGGGCACTGCCCGCCGCTATCGGATCATAGTTCCGGCTGAATCCTGCGTCTGGATATCAGGAACAGGATTCGGTCGCGCAAACCGGCAATTACCCGCCGCACCGGAGGGATGCGGAAGATCAGCAAGATCACAACCACGAGTCCATAAATCAACGGACGGATGATATCGCCTTCCAGACGAAAGAAGTCCCCTTTTTTGCCCCAGGCATAGTGGAGTACCGCGAGCGGGGCGATCAGATAAACCATCTGGTGAATGCGCTTCCAATTCTTCTTCAGACGCATCTTCCAAATGTCAAACGAAGTAAATGCCAGGGGGATCAACATCAGGAACGAGAGGACACCCACAACAATATAGGGCTTTTGGAGAATCGTTTGCACGATCAGGCTCCACGCCAAACCGTAATCTAAATCCAAAAAGATGATCACATGAATGGTGGCATACATGAAGGCGTACAAGCCTAGCGCACGCCGGCGCTTGATCAGCTCGCGCCAGCCGAACAGACTGTTCAAAGGCGTGCATGCCAGCGAAAGGACCAGCAATGTAATGGCATGCCGTCCCGTGCGCTGTTCCAGCTCCTGGATCGGATTGGCGGAGATATTGCCGGTCAGAAAATCAAATGCAAGGTGAATCAACGCCGACCATGCATAAATATGCATCGCAATTTGGAGAGGGGTATAACGTTTAAAAAAAGATTTCATAATTTTTGTAGGTTGTGTAGGGACACGCTTCGCGGTTTACCTGTCCCGATACAGTCATTAATAATTTTCGATCAAATCCATGCCTTTATATAAATCCGCAACCTGTCCGGCATAACCGTTGAACACGAGTGTGGGTCGGTGCCCCAGCTCCCCGATCCGCCGCTCATATGCTTGTGACCAGCGTGATCGGGTTGGGTCTGGGTTGACGTTCGAATAGAAACCATATTGCTTGCGATTGATTGTCCGCCAGAATGTGCCAGGCTGTTGAGCGACCAGCTCGATTTTGACAATCGCCTTAATCGATTTGAATCCATATTTCCAGGGCACAACCAAACGAATGGGAGCGCCATCTGGATTTGGTAGTGCCTGCCCGTATAAGCCCGTCGCAAGGATCGTCAGGTCATGCATGGCTTCATCGAGACGCAAACCTTCCTGATACGGCCAGGGATAAAGATGACTTCCCTGATGCGGGAATTGGTCTGCATCGAGCAGAGTTTCGAAACGGACGAATCTGGCATCTGATGTCGGTTCCACTTCTTTCAACAGGCTGGCGAGTGGAAACCCCATCCAGGGAATGACCATACTCCAGGCTTCCACGCAGCGCAGACGATAAACCCGTTCCTCCTGGGGAAAATTCTTGATCAAATCCTCGACCGTATATCGTTTGGGACGATTGACGAGTCCATACACTTCAACGGTCCATGGATGACTTTTGAAATCCCCGGAAAGCGGATTCACTGCTTTCTTGTTTTCACTGAATTCATAGTAATTGTTGTAATGTGTAATATCTTCGAAGGAATTGGCGGGGTCGCCAAATTCGTCTTTTTTGATTGCAGAAGCAGTTAGCCCGACGGTCTTTGGTGCGCATGCAGCCAACAGTGCAGAAGTCGTCAGGATTCCAGCAGCGTTGAGAAAATCACGCCGTGAGAGATAAAGCGAGTGCGGCGTGATCTCCGATGGTTTCACAGGGACGGATTTATAGGAGTTTGCCATCCTGATTGATCTAACTAATAGTTTGTAATCAAATCCATGCCT
>JBKPQD010000388.1:0-3296 GCA_046733915.1 Chloroflexota bacterium | reverse complement strand
TTTTAGCCCTGTAGACGAAGTGTGAGGAGCAGGAAAACAAAATGGACCTACCAACCACAGCAGAGGTCGTCATCATTGGCGGCGGCGTAATGGGAGCCAGCGCCGCCTATCATCTCGCCAGCCGAGGAGTCAAGAATATTGTCCTGCTCGAAAAAGAGCAACTCTTTGGTACAGGCGCGACCGGCCGCTGCGCAGGTGGAGTCCGCTATCAATTCTCAACAGAAGTGAACATCAAGCTCTCCCTGGCAGGCTTGCCAATGCTCGAACGCTTCGCAGAAGAGATCGGGCAAGACATCAATTACCGCCAGTGTGGCTATTTATTGATCGCCACCCGGGAAGCGGATGCAGCCAATTTCAAAACGAACGTCGATTTGCAAAATCGCCTGGGTGTACAAACGGAATTGCTCAGTGGAGATGATGTTCGGGCACGACTACCACAAATGAAATTCGATGATGCCGTTGCCGGAACCTTTCACCACAAAGATGGACTCGTTGATCCAAACAGCGTGGTCGCTGGTTATGCCGGCGCAGCGCAAAGGATGGGAGTCAAGGCGCTCACAGGTGTGCACGTCACCGGAATTCGCGTGGCCAAAGACCAAGTCGAAGCCGTGGAAACAATGCAAGGGGTGCTGGAGACACGCACAATTCTTAATGCTGCGGGTCCCTGGTCCGGGTTGATCGGTGAAATGGCAGACGTCCAGATTCCGGTCGTTCCCATTCGCAGGCAGATGTTTACGACAAATCCCCTAAACGAACTCGCTGAAGATCTTCCGTTTGTCATTGATTTTGCCCAGTCCTTGTATTTCCATCGTGAAGGTCAGGGGTTGCTGATCGGGATGAGCAATCAAAATGAAAAGCCCGGTTTTGATCAGAGCGTAGATGAAGAGTTTGAGACCGTCAATCTCGACGCCGCGCTGGCGCGTATGCCTTTGCTTGAGCACGCCAGCCGTGCTGCACATTGGGCGGGATTGTATGAAGTCACGCCCGACGCACATCCTATATTTGGCGGCTGCGAGGTGGAAGGATTTATGATTTGCACCGGTTTTTCCGGTCACGGCTTTATGCATGGACCTGTCGCAGGCAAATTGATGAGCGAATACCTCCTCGATGGAAAATTCTCGACCGTGGATGTCTCCATGCTCGACCTGGCTCGCTTCGAAGAAGGAAGATTGATAAAAGAGTACAATGTGGTTTAATCTTGCCATTCTCCCCGCGGGAGAAGGTCAGGCTAAGGGAAAGAGCTTCATATGCCATCCGCAGAAATCATAACCATTGGAACAGAGATCTTACTCGGTGAAATCGTAGACACAAACACCCGCTACATTGCGCGCACCTTACGCGGCATGGGTGTGGACTTATATCGCACCATCACCATCGGTGACAACGTCGACCGTATCGCCGAAGCCATTCGTCATTCGATGCAGCGCGCGGAGATCGTCATTACCACCGGCGGCTTGGGCCCCACTGTGGATGATCCCACGCGGGAGGCGGTAGCAAAGGCTGTCGGCGTGGAGACGGAATTTCGCGAAGACCTTTGGGAGCAGGTGGTGGCAGTCATCTCGCGTTATGGGCGCAAGCCGTCTGAGAATCAAAGACGACAGGCTTACGTTCCGAAGGGAGCGCTTGGCATTTCCAATCCCGTTGGCACTGCGCCGTGTTTCATCGTGGAAACGGAGCGCAACGCGGTCCTGTCGCTGCCGGGGGTGCCCAATGAGATGGAGCATATCCTGCACGAATCCATGATTCCTTATTTGCAAAAGCGATTTAACCTGAATGAGATTATCAAGATCCGTATTTTGCATTGCGCCGGTCTGGGGGAAGGCATGATCGATGAAAAGATCGCCGATCTCGAAACGCTCAGTAATCCCACCGTCGGGCTGGCCGCTCACACCGGCGTGGTGGACATCCGGATTGCCGCAAAGGCAAAGGATGAAGCCGAAGCAGACGAGATGATTTCTCGAATCGAGAATCAGGTTCGCGAGCGGCTGGGGGATGTGGTCTTCGGAGCGGATGAAAATAAGCTGGAAGATGTCACCCTTACCACGGTCGCAAAGCGCGGCTGGACGCTGGTTGGAGTTGAATCCGGGCTCGATGGATTGCTGGCGCGAAAAGTGCCGCATACACTTTCGCTATCGGACCTATCACCGGATTCCCTGTTAGCCGCCTTACGCGCCGCCCGAGCGGATGCCAATGCGGATGCGGCTCTCGGCGTTGCGATGTATCTCGAAGAACGTGCCGCCGCAATGGCGCTGATCACGCCAAGTGGGGAAAAGACTCATCGCATCACCTACGGCGGACCGCCGCGCAGTCTGGCGCGCTGGTCCGTGAATCTCGCCCTGGACTGGCTGCGGCGCCGCGCGATGGAAAGCGAGTGATATGGAGCCTCGCCGGAAACCGTCGCACGGGTGGGCGATGTTGATCTGGGGCATGAACGGGCTTGCGGTCCTTACCATGATTGGCTTTTCGATCTTTTCCAGGACCAGCCTGGATGCCTCCGCCGCCAAAGCTGCCACCTCCATGCCGCGCCCCGCGAAGACAAGGAAAATTCCCCCGACCAGTTATTTTCTGCCCACACTGACACCCAATCCGTTTTACACGCCGCCGGTCTTTGAAAGCCCTACCGCGTTTGCGCTCGCTTATGGTCCACGACCCGCTATTATCGGCTTCTCGCTGGCGGGGCGGCCGATCGAAGCGTACACCTTCGGCACGGGCGACAAGCAGTACCTCATTGTGGCAGGTATTCATGGTGGCTATGAGGGAAATACAATTGCTCTGGCAAATGAGCTGATCACCTATCTCATCGACCACCCGGACACAATCCGCCCCGATGTGACGTTGTATATTATCCGCAACATGAATCCGGATGCCGAAGCACGCTCCAATGATGTGGACGGGCGGGTCAACAACAACGGAGTGGACTTGAACCGCAACTTTCCGAGCGACAACTGGGCTGCCGATTGGGACCGCGATGGCTGCTGGGTCTACCTGCCCACCACCGGCGGGACGTACGGCGGCTCTGAGCCGGAGACCAGAACGGTGATGAGCTTTATTGGCGGTCATAACATTCAAGCGATGATCAGCTACCACAGCGCCGCACTGGGAATATTTCCCGGCGGTGTGCCCTGGGAGGAACCGTCCAAGCGACTGGCGGGAAAGTTATCCAAGGTGACAGGATACCCTTATCCACCTGTCGATACCGGATGCAAATACACCGGCACGCTTGCCGATTGGGCGGTCGAAAATGGCGTCGGTGCGGCGGTGGATATGGAGTTGAGTGATCATAAGCATACGGATTT
>JBKPQD010000387.1:0-3445 GCA_046733915.1 Chloroflexota bacterium | reverse complement strand
AGGCTGCTATGAACCGCAAGGAGTTTGGTGAGCTTCTATGGGCGTTGCGACAGGACTTGGGCTGGACACAATCCGAGCTTGCCGAGTATTCCAACATAGATGATGCTGTCATCAGTCAAATCGAACGGGGGGTGAAGAAGTATTTCGAGCCTGAGCTCCTGTTTTGCCTGGCAAACGCGCTGCAACTGACCACCCTGGAGCGCCGTGAGTTTATCTTGGCTGCCAGCGGACTCGATGAAAAACAGATTGTACGCCAGCCTACCAAAGTTACCACAACCGATACCTTTCATCCGAGCAAGATTATTGATCATCTGCTTCAAATCATGCGAGACCTGCGTGCGCCATGTTTCCTCAGTGATGTCTATGGCGATACGATTGCCACGAATATGTCCGTGATCCGCTTTTTTAGCATTCCGGATTCCATGCTTGAGAATGCTGCTCACGTTCCGGCGGGTTACAATACGATGCGAATCACCTTTAACAAGGACCTGGTAGGAAGAACACATGTCGCCGATAATTGGGACGCCTTTGCCCTGTCTTCGATGCTCACGTATCGGGTTTCGACACTTCGCTATCGCGCCAAACCTTATTTCAAATACTTGATCAAATTATTTCGTAATCCAGTGGAATACCCGTTGTTCGACCGGTTTTGGAAACGCGTGACGTCTCTGGAAGAAGACAGAATTATGAGCACCGATTTATTTGCTTACCGGCACGAGGAGTATGGTGAGATCAAATATCTTACGTCCGGGATTACGACGACAACCTCCTTTGGCGATCTGTTTCTGAC
The DNA here is from genome assembly GCA_046733915.1 of Chloroflexota bacterium. Taxonomy (GTDB): domain Bacteria; phylum Chloroflexota; class Anaerolineae; order Anaerolineales; family Villigracilaceae; genus Defluviilinea. Next base: position 2,655 of record JBKPQD010000387.1, on the reverse strand, counting down.
AACATATTTGGCTCGGGATGATCATACGAATACTATCTTTTCCAGCCTCATTCAGGATGGTGGCGATGAAGTCGTCCGCTTGGCCCCCTGGCCCGATAAACCTCTGATCTAAGGGATATACCCATTGCCATCCAATATTGAAATAAAAGCACGTGCCCGTAACTTTGCTGAGATCAAAGCGCGAGCCGAAAAAATAAGTGATATCCCGGTGCAGGAAATTTCGCAGGAGGATACTTTTTTCAACACCCCACAGGGGCGTTTGAAACTGCGCCGTCTTGCCGATCATGCTCAGCTTATCTACTACACCCGTCCCGATCAGGAGGGACCCAAACGATCGGACTATCACATCACCCGCAGCGATGACCCTGACAATTTAAAGCGTGTGCTCGAGCTTGCGTATGGCATTCGTGGTGTCGTGAGAAAAACGCGTTATCTTTATCTGGTCGGTCAGACACGCGTGCATCTGGACGATGTAGCTGGACTGGGCCAGTTTATGGAATTGGAAGTTGTCTTAGACGAGGGGCAAAGCGATTCCGAAGGGCAGAAAATCGCCGCCGATCTGATGTCTGTTCTCGGCGTGGAATGGGAAGACTTGATCGAGGGGGCGTATATGGATCTGTTGGAGGCGACCATTTAAGGTCAAACCTCGAAATTGGCTTCAATTTCTGCTTCCTTGAAGCCTCCACCTTCAACCGGGCTATTCGTGGTAAAATAGCCCGCCGGGCGTAGTACCCTTCGCCCGAGCGCACATCCTCAAAACGCACGAAAGGGCTTGAAGCATGAAAGTACTTCTGATCAAGGACGTTTACAAACTGGGACGCGCGGGCGATATCAAAAAGGTCGCCGATGGCTACGGCCGCAACTTCCTCATCCCTCAGGGATTGGCAGTGCTCGCCACCGCTGGCGCTCTCAAACAGGTCGAGCGAATTCGTTCGCAGGCGGAAGTCCGCCGCACCGAGCAGAATTCCGAGCTTAAGGATCTCGCTTCCCACATCAACGGTGTTACGCTGGTCTTTGGTGCCAAAGCTGGTGAAACCGGTAAGCTGTATGGTTCCATCACCACCCAGGACGTGGCAACCGCCATCCAGGAAAAGACCCGTTATGAGGTCAAGAAGCAGCAGATCGACATGCAGCCGATCCGTAATCTGGGTGAGTACACCGCCTATGTTCGCCTGACCATGGATCTGGTCCCCGAAGTCAAGATCATCGTTCACCGCGAGGGCGAAGCCCTGGAAGGCGAAACACCCGCACCTGTGGAAGCCCCGGCGGAAGCACAAGCCGAAGCGCCGGTAGAGACTCCCGCAGCCTAGTTCATACCCATCTGCTCATGACATCACCAGTTCATACCCGTTCGATGGGGAACTGGTGATGTTTTCTTTCGCATGACAACCATCGGCCAGAAACTCAAAGAAGCCCGCCAGGACAAGCGTCTCACACTCGAGAAAGTTTTCGAAGCGACGCGGATCCGTGTGCAATATCTGCAAGCGTTGGAAGCGGATGACCTGTCCGTGATGCCGTCGCCTGTACAGGCGCGTGGTTATTTACGGAATTATGCAGAATACCTCGATCTGGACGTCCTGAAAATCCTCGACGAGCTCCGTGAGGCGAACGCACAGCAACCGTCGGAAGTCGTCCTCGGTCCCACGGATCTTGTAGATTCGCAGACTGCTCCAGCCACCGACATGACTCCAGTGGCGGAGATCGCTGCTGAGGAAGATATCTCGCCTCTGATCAAGCAAAAGCCTGCTCGTCGAAAAAAACCTCAGCCTGAAGAGGCTTCGATCTCCACTCCGAAACGCCGCCGCAGTAAAAGAAGCGACTTGGAGCGCAACTCTGTGACTCCGGTGGAATCGACGGATGGTGCTGTCTTCGAAAAAGCGCGGGAAGAGGACGTATCCGTCACCTTCGCAGCCGAGACCTCTCCCGCACAGGAGGAACCGTCGCAGCCGGAGAGAGTAGATTCGGAAGCGGCATCTGAATCAAATGCTGCGTCTCCGGGGAACGGCTCTTCGCCAATGGCGGAACTCCCACCATTGGAAAAGACACCCTCAGACGCCGACGTTAGCGACAAGCTCTGGCAAACATGGCGGAATCGACTCAGCTCTGTTTTGGCGGCGCGCAACAAACGGGCGACACTGATCCCGAACAAAGATGTCATCGCTGAGATAGAATCCAATCCTGCGTTGCCTGAGACCGAACCATTACCGGAACGAGAATCTGTTGAAAATCTGCCCGCCGAAGGATCCGCCAGAATCTTCAGAGAGATCGGCGAGGAGCTGCGCGAACGCCGCGAGTTATTAAGCCTCCACATGGAAGAGGTGGAGCGCAACACGCATGTCAAAGCCCATTATATTGATGCCTTGGAACGCGGCGCCATGGACGAGCTTCCTTCCACCGTGCAGACGCGTGGCATGCTCGCGAATTACGCGACCTTTCTGGATCTGGATGTCGACGCGTTATTGCTCAGGTTTGCAGATGCGCTGCAGAGTCGCCACCGCGAGCGCAATCCCCAAAAGCCGGCGCGTAAGCCAGGACAACCGATTGTGGCGAATCTACCGCCGATGCGGAGCTTCATCGCCGGCGACCTGATCTTTGGCGTGGGTATCGTTGTTCTGCTCGTCGGGTTTGCCATCTGGGGTGTGAGCCGGGTTCTTC
>JBKPQD010000386.1:0-8152 GCA_046733915.1 Chloroflexota bacterium | reverse complement strand
TCAGTCGGATATCGAAGCCAAGCTCGTCGAGTCGGGCGGCGTCACGGGGACAGGGATCGAATCCCACTGGCTGACGTTTCACAGCGCCCGCGAAGCAGATAAGCCCAAGCCGCGGGCTCGTCGCGGTGGACGCATCTACCGTTTCACCAAGAGTTCGCCGCCACTGGGGCACTCGATCGTTGAGGAACCGTTCTGGTTCTCCGCCGACCCCAAAGATTTTGAGAAAGCCTACACGTCGGAAGATCAATGGTCGATTGAGGGCTTCCGGCACAAGTTTCATCAACTGCTCTATGGTGAGGTGGAAACGACCGACCGTATGGGCAAAATGATATCTGAGTTCCCAGACCTGCCCTGGGAGATGCGCATGGAATTAGCCCATCAAATGTGGGATGAAGCCCGTCACATTGAAGTGGTTGCCAAGGTGTGTGAGGAAGAATTGGGCGCCACGCTCGGTTATGGTCCCTGGCCGCTGGCGTGGTGGTGGATGCAGAATGAAAGCGATCCATTGCGTCGCATTGCGGTCACGAATAGCTGGGCAGAGCGCAACTTGATGAGTACGTTGCGCGAGTGGCGTGAGCACGCCGAAGAACGCGGCTACACACGTATTGCCGAGCTTTGCGACTATCTCCAAGCCGATGAGCTAACGCACGTCCGTCTGGCAACCGATTGGATCCGCAAGTTCACCGATGATAAGCCGGACTACAGAAATGAGCTGTTGAAATGGAGCCGCCAAGCCGTGGATGTTGTGCAAGGGTTTTACAACAGCGCCTATAGCGCCTCGGATAACCCAGAGCCACGCTTCTCGTTCGTGCGCGGCGGCGATATCCAGGATGACCTCGGTGTACGAAGCAATGTGATTGGTGAATAGAAATTGAGATTCCTTTTTGTGTCATCCTGAGCGAAGCGAAGGATCTCATTCATCGAAAGCATATAGGAGACTCTTCGGTTGCAGCAACTGCTCCCTCACACCGCCCCGGTGCACTTCGGGGGAGTGACATAGTGTCTTATAAGGAGTGTTATGCCCGAAACAATGACAGGCCGCCAACGCATGTTGACGGCTTTCCGCCGAGAAAAAGCAGACACGGTCCCCGTGTCGCCCGATATTTCAGCGATGGTACCGGTCCGGTTATCGGGCCGTCCCTTCGATGAGATGTTTCTGGATGGCAAGGCGCACAACGGCTATGCTTCAGCCAGCGTCGCACAGGCCTATGTAGATGCTGTCAAATACTTTGGTATGGACGGCTGGTATATCTATGGCTCGATGCGCGAGATCTCTCCCGAAGGACGCCCGCATTGGCAGGCCCGGCTGGAACCCTTACCCGAGGGCGGACAACGGAAATACGAGGTTGCGCAAACTCCTCACGGGGAGTTGACCAAGCAGACGCTCTTTCCCGTCAGTGAACCACCGTGGGAGGAGGAGAAACCAGTCAAGGATCTGCACCGCGATTGGCCCAAACTGCGCGCCATGATGGGCGAAGACGAAAACTGGTGCTGGGAGAAGACCTTTGAAGATCGCGATCGAATCGGCGAATTGGGCGTGTACTCGGTGGCAATTGGCATTCCCCAGGATTGGTGGTTCTTCCAGCGCGACGGCGGCTACAACGTCATGTTCTACGATTACGCCGATGACCCCGGCTATGTGCAAGAGATTTTTGATTTCTACACGCGCTATGCATTAGCGCGGGTGGAAGCAGCCTGCGTCGCCGGCGCCGACGAGATCATGTTGGGTGGTTCGGCTTCCAGCTTGAGCGTCAGCAGCCCGCGTAACTTCCGCAAGTATGACCTGCCTTTTATCCAAAAAGCGGCTGAGATTTGTAAGCGCTATGGCGTTTATTCCCACCTGCATGTTTGCGGTCGTTCACGCAAAGTGGTGGAAATGATTTGCGAGGAAACCAATGTGGACGTGATGGAACCTCTTGAAGAACCACCGGGCGGCGATGTGGACATTGCCGAGATCAAAAAGCGCTATGGCCGGAAGATTTGCATGAAGGGCAATATCAACACCTTTGAGTTCATGCTGCGCGCTACACCCGAGCAGGTGGAGGAAAAAGCCAAACGTCTGATCGACGACTGCGCCGCAGATGGCGGCTTCATCCTCTCTACCGGCGATCAATGTGGACGGGATACGCCAGATGCGAATCTGTTCAAGCTCGTCGAAGTTGCTCGCACGTACGGGCAATATAGTTAGGATAACATTCATATGTCATTCTGAGGAGCCGCGAAGCGGTATCCCTTCGGGAGAATGACATGACCTTCAATCGGAGATTTCATGGAACGTGGCGTTTACTTTGATGCTTGGTTCCCCAACCAGCATTGCTACCATCCCAGTTTGCCCGGGCGCCGACTGCGCATGATCGATCATTTGGTCGATTACCGCGCTACCGCGCTCGTCTGGTCAGCGATGGGCGGCGGATCGATTGCGCTGCCCTATTTGGAACAGGAAGCGTTTGAGCCAATCGATACACGCTTTCGTTTTTATGGCTTTGTCAACGACAGCGAGTTCGTGCGCGAGTGCCAGAAAAAAGGCATCAAGGTTTTCGGGATCGTCTTCGAAGTACAAGGCTGGGAAATGCCGGCCGAGCTGAACGAAGATGAAACCCAAATCCTGGCATTCAACGAACTGCGCGGCGCCGGCAAACGCGTTTGGATGGGACTGCGTGAGTTCGGGCAGAATCGCTTTCCCAACCTTTGGCCACCTTTCGAGAAATATTTTCCAAACGGCCTGGTCGATAGCGATGGCAACCAGGTCACAGACCTGATTGAGAACTGTGTCTCGCGCGATATCCACGGCGTGGCGTGCCACGCGCGCTGGGTCGAGTGCCCCGACCGGGAGCACGAATGTTATCTCATGGATCGCAACAACCCGGTCTGGCGCGAATATCTGAAGGCGATCATCCGCATCCAGATCGATGCCGGCGTAGACGGCATCCAGTTGGACGAAGCGGAATTGCCAATCACCAGCTTCCAATATGGTGGCTGCTTCTGTAAAGATTGTATGAAGGGCTTCCGGCAATATTTGATGGACATGCCGCAGGATCAACGTCCGGCGGAATTGGGCGACGTAGACCTGGATACCTTCCATTATGGGCAATGGCTCTTAACACAAGGCTACGACTTCAAGACAAATCGGGAGCAAACGCCACTCTTCTTCGAATATCATCGCTACCAGACCCGGCAGATTCAGCGCTACTTCAGCGAGCTCGCCGATTACGCGCGCGGATACGCCGCCGAAAAAGGGCGCCAGGTATTAGTCTCGGGAAATTTCTTCAATCTGGTAGCGCATTGGTATTACGCCATGGAGCCGAAGGTCGACCTGATCATTACCGAGATGCGCAACACGCGCTACCGCCAGCCGGCCTGGTATCGCTATGTCGCCGGGTTCGCAGCCGGCAAACCGGTCATCGTCGCCGAAAATCCGTACGGCGGCGTGGTACCCGATCTGATCCAGATGCTCAAAGTTGGCAAAGGGTATGACTTGTTCCGCATGTCGCTATATGAAGCGGCAGCCTTGGGCGCGAACATGAGCGTCCCGTACGGCGCATGGATGGGCAGCGTGATCCAGGATTCGTTCAATCCGCCCCATGATTTGTGTGTGGAAATTCAAAAATTCCTGGCAGATCACGAAAATCTTTATAGCCACAAAACAGCCTCCGAAACGGCGGTTGTGTACAGTGTGGAAACTGAGTTCCAGCGTGAGAGCGGGCGCGGTATCTTTGCCGACAATCGATACAACCAGGAGACCAGCGAGGTCGGGCTTTTCTGGCAAGTCTGTGAATCCTTGAGCGATACAGCACAGCCGTATGATGTTCTCTTCTTCCCCGATGGTGACCTGCGCACCGATACGTTACAGGCTGAGTCGGTCCGCCAATACCGCACCATTATCCTGCCTGATTGCCGTTATCTGACGGAAGCCCAATCGCATCTCTTGCGCGATTACCTGCAAACAGGCGGGTATTTGTTGGTGCTTGGTGAATTAGCCAGGAATCTGCCGGCGGAGGAACGAGATGCGATTCTCAAACATCGGGGTACACATCAAATTACCAATAGCGTCGGCTTTGCGATTTCCTGGCTTCCCGGAGAACCACAAGTGCGAGTCGAACCGGCAACAGATCTTGCCATCAACATGCAGCGCGTGGACGCCGGACTGGCGATTCATCTCATCCGTTATGCATATGATTTCGAGAAGGATCGAGTCCCAAATGTAGCGCAATTGGATCTTGAGCTTAGCCTTCCTGGTGATTTCAATAGTCTGGAGGTGTTTGCGCCGAACGATGTACCGGATGCAAAGCTGGAAACAATTTCCGATGGTCTGTACCATTTGGAGCTCAAAAACGTCCCGCTTTATAGCGTTATTCTTCTTAAGAAATGATCAGTTTTTGAGTCATGTCATGCTGAGGAGCCGCGAAGCGGCGACGACGAATCTCACTTAGGCACTTCTAGCTAAAGCTTCTTCGCTCCCGCTGATCGCTCAGAATGACATATGGAATTAATTTTGTGATTGCTATTTACTCAAAATGCGGAGGCACATATGATCAGTAGGGAACAGTTTCAGTCTGCTCAGCAGCAAGCCAGGGAATACCTCCATCGCGCCGGGATTGTCATCACGCCAGAAGAGGCCAGCAACATCGAAGTGGCAGATTTCGGGCTGAACGAGCTGGACAGCACCGGCTTGGAATTGGTGGTCTACGTCAACACGGATCGCGTCTGTGCTAAAGAGCTTGTCCTCTTTCCGCGCCAGACGTGTCCGCAGCATTATCACCCGCCTGTCGAAGGAGAACTTGGCAAGGAAGAGACCTTCCGCTGCCGATGGGGGGAGGTCTACCTGTACGTGCCCGGCGAGGCAACGCCCAATCCGAAGGCGCGCCCGCCCAAAGGACGCGAACAGACGTACAACGTCTGGCACGAGATTGTGCTTCGGCCGGGAGAGCAATATACGCTGTCACCCAATACACCTCATTGGTTCCAGGCTGGCGACGAGGGCGCCGTAGTCTCGGAGTTTTCCACCAAGAGTCGCGACGAGTCGGATATCTTCACTGATCCCCAGATCCAGCGCGCCCCGAAGGTCTCCGATTAGGTGCTCATGACTAAAGTTCTGCTCGATACGGACATTGGCACCGATGTGGACGATGCTGTTGCGTTAGCCTATCTTCTTTCCCACCCGGATTGCGAGCTGCTGGGAATTACGACCGTCACCGGCGAGGCGATGAAGCGCGCCTCCCTCGCAAGTGTTTTATGCCAAATGGCTGGCAAGAGCATTCCGATCTATCCTGGCGCCGAGCATCCACTGACGGGAGAGCAGCGCCAGCCAGTTGCCCAGCAAGCTGCCGTCTTGCCCAATTGGCCACACGAGGTCAATTTCCCGTTGAATCAGGCAGTGGACTTTCTGGCAAACACCATCCGCTCTCATCCTTATGAGGTGACGCTGCTTACCATTGGTCCACTCACGAACATCGGTACGTTATTCTCGACGTATCCCGATGTTGCAGAGCTGCTGGCTGCTTTGATTATCATGGGTGGAAATTTTGACGAGAGCGGACCGGAGGCAGGCAGGATCGAATTCAACGTTGCCGGAGACCGGGCGGCTTCTGAGATCGTCTACAAAGCGCCCGTGAAATTGCATCGTTCGCTCGGACTGAACGTCACACAGCAAGTAATGATGAGCGCGGAGGAGGCGAAGGAGCGCTTTACGGCTCCGCTCTTGCGTCCCGTCCTGGACATGGCCGAAATCTGGTTTGAGAAATTCTACAAAACGATCACCTTCCATGATCCGCTCGCTGCCGCGACGATCATGGAACCCGGACTGTGCTCCTATCAACAGGGTAAAGTCATTTTAGACAGTACCGACCAACCGGGAAAGACAATCTGGCAGCCAGGCAACGCCGAAGCGCCCCACCAGGTGGCGATGACGGTGGATGTGGAACGGTATTTCCAGCACTTTTTTGGTGTAGTCGGTCAATAAAAAGGAAAACGCATGGACGATATCTTAAAGCAAATTTATCAGGGCATCGTGGAGGGGCAGCAGGATGTGGTCTCGGCGGGGGTGGAAGCTGCCCTGCAAGCCGGTCTGCCTGCCCGCACGATCCTGGACGACGGCATGCTCTCTGCAATGGCAGAAGTAGGCAGGCTTTTTGAAGAAGGCGAATGCTATGTTCCGGAGATGATGATTTCTGCACGCGCGATGAAGGCCGGGCTGGCAAAGCTGCAGCCTCATATGAAACAAACAAATGTGCAGGCGGCAGGCATTGTCGCGCTTGGCACGGTGAAGGGGGACCTCCATGATTTGGGCAAAAACCTGGTTGGGATGATGCTCGAGGGCGCCGGCTTCACGATCAAGGATCTGGGTGTGGACGTGCCGCCCGAAAAGTTTGTAGCTGCTGCCGATGAAGTGGATGTGATCGGACTTTCGGCGCTGTTGACTACCACGATGGGCAGCATGAAAACCACGTTGGACGCCCTGGATGCTGCCGGCAAACGCCCCAAAGTCAAGGTGATCGTAGGTGGAGCCCCCATCACAGAGGACTATGCCCGTCATATCGGTGCCGACGGTTATGCCGCGGATGCGAGCCGGGCAGTTGCGCTCGCAAAGTCATTGATTTCCTCCGCAGGCTAACAGACGGTACCTATATTGCATCGCAGCAGACATTACGGCTTCAATTTCCAATGGATGTGTTCCTGGAGTCCGGGTCAGAACCCTCAACCCGCGGATGAAAAAGCCTTAGACTTTTTAGCAGAGTTCGGCTTTAACTTCATCCGCATTCCCCTGGATTATCGATTCTGGACTCATAACTTCAACTACTTTCAACCTGCGGAAAATATTTTTTACTACATCGATAGCTACATCCAGGCCTGCCGCGCACGCGGCATTCAGCTGTGCTTGAACATCCATCGTGCCCCGGGATTTTGTACGAACTGGAATGACCTGGAACAGCATAATCTTTGGCGGGATGAGATCGCACAGAATGCCTTCGTATTTTTGTGGGAAACGTTCGCCTGCCGCTACAAGCACATCCCGAGTGACTTCCTCAGTTTTGATCTTGTCAATGAACCGCCACGCCCCGGCGAATATGGTATGACCCGTAAGAATCATGCTGCCTTGATTCGACGTACGGTAGCTGCGATCCACTCCATTGACCCGTATCGTGAAATTATCATTGACGGGCTCGCAGGCGGTTCTCTCGCCATGCCGGAGCTCGCGGATCTGGATGTCATTCACAGCGGGCGCGGCTACCATCCAATGCCCCTCACCCACCATCAGGCAACCTGGTGGTCGGGTCATAGGCTGGCGCCGAAGCCAAAATACCCGTACCTGCTATGGCAGGGCCGCTTCTGGACTCGCTCATCGCTGCGCAATTCCTACTGGCAGTGGCGGCGCCTCGAAAAGCGCGGGGCACGCGTCCACATCGGTGAGTTCGGTTGTTTCAATCGCACACCAAACGATATCGCAACGCGCTGGCTCAGAGATATTCTCAGCGTGTATAAGGAATTTGGCTGGGGCTACGCCCTGTGGAACTTTGAAGGACCGTTTGGCATCATCGATCACGGTCGCCCGGGCGCCAAACTGGAAGTGGTACGCGGTTATAACGTCGATCGCGCCCAGTTGGACCTGCTTCGGGAGCACCGGGTTTCCTAGCAGCAATCAAAATCCCCACAGATGATTATCTATACGAAGAAGCCGGTGCTGTGACGGCACCGGCTTCTTCATTTTTGCACGCAAAACTAGCCGTGGCTAAGGCTAAAGAATACGATTTCCAGACCGATCCACCGGATCATAAAACGGGCTTTTCAATTCCGACACTCTCCCCATTTTCCACAGTTGGCGCAAGGCAGCCAGCGTAATGGACCAGTGGGAAAGGTACTGGTTCCAGCGCGCCGCGCCAAAAAGCGCACGAAGATTGGAAGGGCTCTGCGACTCGGCATGGAACGGAAATCCGGTGACCATATTTTTATTATAGTACAGGAAATCGCTGGGTTCAAGCAGGCGGTGCACGTCGGCGGCTTTTCCCCGTCATTCGTCACGGGGAAATCCCCAATTGCCTCATTCGGGGCTCATTTGTATCATTTTCCTTCCGGGAACGTTTAGAAACAAGTACGCGAAATTTTATTTGTAAAAGGAGACCCTATGGGAAACTCGGATTTCTACATTGACTACAAT
>JBKPQD010000385.1:0-7242 GCA_046733915.1 Chloroflexota bacterium | reverse complement strand
GGGTGAAGTCAAGCAGGAAGAGGAACGCAAAGACAAGGCATGGCACATCCGCGAGCATCGCTTCGGCTCGTTCGAACGCTCGGTCGCATTGCCGACCGCCGTCAAGACTGACAAAGCGGAAGCCGTGTTCGAGAATGGCATCCTGACCATCACTCTTCCGAAGGCAGATGAAGTCAAACCGAAGACGATCAACATCAAAGCCAAATAATCGCTCTGAAAGTGACAGTCACCACCATGGTGACTGTCACTTTTTTACTTAAACACTCACTGGCGGCGAAGGAATGGGGATGTGCAACCGCAACAGCCCAAATTTCGTGAAAATCGATGTATTTAGGGTAAAATCTAGTTATGCCTAAGCAACCTGCCAAACAAAGGATTATCCTTGTAGATGACCATGAGGTCGTTCGACTGGGCCTGAAATCTTTACTGGAACGACATCCTCAGTTCGACGTAATTGCAGAAGCCGGTTCGGCGCGAGAGGCGATCGAGAAGACAGAGATGTTCAAGCCCGATGTAGTGGTGATGGATATTCGCCTGCCGGGCACGTCAGGGATCGAAGCGTGTGAGCAGATCGTCACCAAGCATCCGAACGTCAAAGTCATCATGCTCACCTCCTATGCCGAGGATGAGATGTTGTTCTCCGCAATTCGCGCCGGTGCTTCGGGATATATCCTCAAACAAATCGGCAGCGATGATCTCGTCAAGGCACTCGAAGCTGTGTCGCGGGGAGAGGCGCTGCTGGACCCGGCAGTGACTCAGCGCGTCTTCCAGGAAGTGCGCCGCGCCGTGAAGGAAGAAGAAGCCTCGGCGTTCCAGCACTTGAGCCAGCAGGAAAAGCACGTATTACTGCTCGTTTCGGAAGGCAAGACCAACCGCGAGATTGCCAAGCAGTTATTCCTGGGCGAAGGGACCGTTCGCAACTACGTTTCGAGTATCCTCTCGAAGCTGGGTGTAAACAACCGTGCCGAAGCTGCTGCCTATGCGGTGGAACATAACCTGCGCGAATACATTACGACGTAGTTTCTGTGAATGTATAATGACGGAGTCACATTTGTGGCTCCGTTTTTTTGTTCAGGAGAAAAGGTGCTACTTTCCGAAGAAATCAAGGATGGGGTTATCTTGATGCGCCCGTTCCATCTGCGAGATGCAGAGGAGACGTATGCCGCTGTACACGAATCCCTGACCGAGCTCAAGCCGTGGATGAGCTGGGCACACGACCGTTATTCCCTCCAGGATGCGAAGGAATTTATCCGAGTGACTCGTGCCCGCTGGGAGGAAGGTACGCTATATGCCTTTGTCATTACCGAAGCGAAAAGTGGATCCATCCTGGGTGGGTGCAGCTTGAGCCATATTCATCCTATCTATCATCTCTGTAATCTGGGTTACTGGGTGCGGACCAGCCGCCGCGGCGAGGGGATTGCCGTGCGCGCCACAAAACTAGCCGCCCGTTACGCCTTTGAGAAAATTGGTTTGATCCGTGTGGAAATAGTAATGGCGGTGAACAACAAACCCAGCCGACGCGTCGCCGAAAAAGCGGGCGCGCATTATGAAGGAATTCTGCACAACCGGATGGTCGTCGGGCGGGAAATTTATGATGCCCATATGTATTCGCTGATCCCGGGGGATTTTGGATTGACAACACATTTGTGAGATTGCCCATCGCTGCACACTCGCTATTCCGAGATGCGTATATACATGAAGCTGAAACGTTATCTGATCTGGTGCTTTTATATCCCCTTCTTATTTATTTATTTTCATCTTTTCAGGAATGCTTTAATTGACGATGCTTTTATCACTCTTCAATATGTGAAGACTCTCCTCGCCAGCGGAACGTGGGGATTTTTTCCAGGCAATATCGCGAATTCTGCTACATCCCCGCTAAATGTATTGTTCCTGAGTGCGATCAGCGTTATCACGGGCCCTACAGTCGAGGCTGTGATGGTGTTGAGCACGCTGTGCTTTATTCTCATTGCAATCGGTCTCACCAATATTTCCTCGCAACTCACCGGAACGGCCATCTTTGGCTGGTTGGCCGTGTGCGCTTTGTTGTTTAACCCCTTGCTGATCTCCACCCTAGGGCTGGAAAGTATTCTTTTCATCGCACTTTTCGTCGTTTCAATTTATGCTTATCAAGCACAAAAGTGGGACTTGCTCGCCTTCTCACTCGGCCTGTTGACGTTGACCAGGGCGGACGGCGTTTTGTTCTCGCTTGTGTTCCTGCTCTTCCTGCCGACGGTAAAAATCAAGTTGCGCTTTCTTTTACTCTTTGTATTCTGTATCCTGCCCTGGTATGTTTTTTCCTGGATCCACCTAGGATCTTTAATCCCGGATACATTCTTTATCAAAACCGATCAACGCACCTGGCTGACATGGGATTTCTTTAATGGAATTACATCGCTTTATTATCGTGTCTACCCGGAAGAAACCCTTCTTTCATTCATTTTTTTGCCCTTGATATTATTACTTCTAAATCGAAGAATGAAACGTATTCCAATCCTGCAAATCATTGGAATGGCAGGATTGCTCCACTTTATTGGCTATTCCCTTTTACGGGTTCCACCATTTCATTGGTATTACGTTCCCCAAGTTGCTGCGATGACTTTGCTCGCAAGCTTGGGACTTGGCATTCTCTACCGAGAGGCGAATCCGACGTGGCGACAGCGCGTCCTCATTCCACTGACGACGCTCTGCTTCCTGCTTCCTGTGCTGGGATTGACTCACCTTCTTGCCAGGGATCATTTCATCGTTCGCGAAATGCCGATCCATTCGAACTGGGCAACCTACCAACAGTACAAGAGCATCGGGCTGTGGCTTAAGCAGGAGCATAGCGGAGAGCCTATTCGTCTGGTTGCCAGCGAGATTGGCACACTTTCCTATTATTGCGATTGCTACCTGCTCGATCGCTTTAGTGATCGGAGCTGGCTCGATGATTACATTCACAAGCTGGAATCGAAACCAGGAATCATGCCGTTTTTCTACCGGTTAAACTTTACTTTTTATTCCGCTCCAAGAGTCCTGCCGGCTAGATACATTCTGCAGGCTTACAGCAGCCAAGTGCCCGATAACGTTGTACCTCTCAAACAATGGGACATATCCACAAAATGGATAGGGCATGCGGTGATTATCTTTGGCAGCCAATGAATGAAATCCATGTGTACTTTGCTACTGCTTTCACAATAGTAGTACTTTTGTGCAATTCCAATTCGGCGCAAAATCCATAGAATACAAACTACATTTATTGGTATTTTATTGGTAGGAGAGAGATATGGACGGGAACTTACATGTCAATGTGGGTTCCCGTCCATATTTTAAAAATAAAAAGCTGACCCTCGGTCAGCTTTTTTGATTCATGATCTGGGTCAGTGCATTCTTGAATACTTCATACGGCTGGGCGCCGACCACTGCATAGCGGTCGTTGATCACATAAGTTGGCACACCGGTAACCCCGATCTGTTGCGCCCAACGCACCTGTTCTTCAACGTTGTCTGTGTACCGGTTAGTTTCCACAAGCTGCTGCATCTCATCGGCGTTCAAGCCAACTTCCTGCGCTGTGGCGCGCAGCACATCCCACGAACTGGGATCCTGTCCATCGGCATAGACTTTGCGGAAAAGTGCTTTATGAAACTCGTTGGCTTTACCGTGTTCGCGGGCATACTCCGTAGCTTCATGGGCAAGGCGCGTATTGTAAATGCGCTGCGTAGATTGGAAGTCCATGCCATAGGACTTGGCAATGGATGCCAGCCGTTCCTCCGAACCGTTGGCTCGTGCCCGTTTCACATAGTCTGGTAGATCTTTCCCTTCCGGCGGAACATCCCAATACAAGTAAAACGGACGCCATTCCAAGTCAATCTGGTATTCCTGTTTTAGCTTCTCGACCACACCCTGGCCGACATAACACCACGGTCATATGTAATCGGAGAAAATAGTTAGTTTAAAATCCATTTGATTTCCTTTTGGATAAAATACGCTGCACAAACATACACGATATCATTCATAGTTTACACGAGGAGAACAGGATGGCAGACGACTTACGCATCAACACCAACCGAATGCTTGCTGCGTTTAACGAACTGGCGTCGATCGGTGCGACGGCGGAGGGCGGCGTGCATCGCCCTACGTTTAGTCAGGCACACCTGGCGGCACGCAAATGGTTTCGTGCAGAAGTGGAACGATCCGGGCTTGAATTCCACACCGACGGGGCTGGCAATCACTCGGCGCTGCTGACATGTGAACGTTCAGACGCGTCAACCTTATTGCTCGGCTCTCACCTAGATTCTGTTCCAGATGGCGGCCGCTTCGACGGGGCACTGGGTGTGATTGCCGCGCTGGAGGTGCTGAGAGCAATCAAGGACAGCGGGATCAATCTCAAGGTCCATCTGGAAGCGATTGACTTTACCGACGAGGAAGGCACACTCGTCGGTCTGCTGGGCAGTGCGGCGCTGACAGGTCATCTTCGCCGCGAGCTGTTGCAGAACCCGCGCGGTGGGCGCGAAAACCTCATGGAGGGGATGAAGCGCGCCGGCCTCTCCGAGGCAAGCATGTTGACCGCAGCACGACCAAAGGAATCCATGGCGGGATATCTGGAGTTGCATATTGAGCAGGGCAAGCGGCTGGAGCGCGCCGGAATCAACATTGGTGTGGTATCTGCGATTGTTGGTATTTCCTCGTACCAGCTGTCATTTATCGGCCGTGCCGACCATGCCGGTACAACCACCATGCAGGATCGTCTGGATGCTTCGCTGGGGGCGAGCGCATTTACGCTTGCGGCACGTGAGCTGGTGATGAAGGATTTCCCAGACTGTGTTGTGAACATCGGCGATATGCAGTTCTCACCCGGCGCGTTCAACATTGTACCGGCACAAGTGGATGTTTCCCTCGAGTTCCGTTCAGCAGATGAAGCTGAGTTTGATAGATTGGATTCCGCCTTGCTCGGGCTCGCCGATCAGGAAGCAAAACGTTTCAGCCTGGACCTCAAAACAGACTTCCGCGGCAGACACAATCCCACGCCGATGAGTGATTCGGTACAGCGCGCCTTTGCGGATTCGTGCGATGCTCTGGGGTTAACGCACACATCCCTGGTCTCCGGTGCCGGTCACGATGGGCAATCATTCGAGGGCGTTTGTCCAATGGGGATGATCTTTGTCCCGTCCATTCATGGAACAAGTCATTCGCCACACGAATTCACGGCATGGGACGATTGTGTCAATGGCGCCAATGTGTTATTGCACACAGTGCTGAGACTAGCTCGCTAAATAAATAAGTCCTGGCCATAGACCAGGACTTATTCCTTATTTTACGCAATATCTGGTCGCAAACTGAGCATCACACCGTTTTCCGACGGGTCGTGGACGAGGAGCCCGTCGTCCGTCTGGTTGGATGGAATGCCGGCGGCATCGATCCGCTCGATGACCTGGTCCAGTGTCTCCTGATTGGGGAGCTCCACGGTCATATAGCGCAGTCCCGCGGCATCGGCGGGAGGTGGCGGAGCGCCCTCGCCTTGCCAGGTATTCAATCCCACGTGGTGGTGGTAGCCGCCTGCAGAGACAAACGCCATGCGGAAGGCTTTTGCCACGCCCATCACGTCGAAGCCGATAATGCCGTGGTAGAAATCCACCGCTTCCTCGATATTGCGGACATGCAAATGAACGTGTCCGACGCGTGTCTCGGGCGGAATGGATTGATCCAGCGAGTCGTTTTCATCAAGGTGCTTGAAGAGCGCCTGCACGTCCAGTGGCTCGCGGCCGCTGCTCAAAGAGCCATCGGCGCGGCGGGTGATGTATTCTCCGTTCGCCAAGGACCACGTTCCGTCTTCGGGCGACTCGGCGTACAACTCGATGCCGTTCCCCTCCGGATCGTCCAGGTAGGTGGTCTTGGTCATGATGTGATCGGTAGGATAGTTTTCGTACTGCAACGCAAATAAACGTGCGATGGCACGGGCGAGTTCCTTGCGGTTCGGGAAAAGGACCGCAAAATGATACAAGCCAGTTACACCGCGATATCGTTTGAGGTTTGGTTCTTCTGTTAAACGAAGCAGATCCGTTCCACCAGCCGTCAGATTCGAGTAGGGGGCTCCCAAGCCTGCCTTGTTGCCTTCGCGCCAGTGGAGCTTGAATCCCAGCACCTGGGTGTAAAACGTGATCTGATTCTCCAGGTTAGCAACGGTCAGAGAGACATGTCCCATGCGCGTGGCGGGATGAATAGAAAAGTCTGTTTTTAAAGTTTGATTTTGGGTGTTCATTTCGTTCCTTATGTAGAAATAAACCTTGCGAAGGCATTTCGCTGAAAGGCGCCTTCGCAAGATTATGACAATCTCTCACCAGGTTTGCTTACCCGGGATTTGCAGGTTATGCCAGGACTTTGATCGCGCTGCCCCAGTTCGTGCCAAGCGTTTCTTGAGTGACAATGTGCAGAAGCTGCATCGCTTCGATCTGGCGGGCGCGACTTAATGGCCCGGCGTCAATGGGGCGCATCCCCGCGTCTTTGACAAGCTGCGCCACTTTGTTTTTGGCGTCCGCATCGTCGCCGGCGATCCAAATGTCGAGCGGCTGACCGGCTACTTGTCCGGCGCGGAGCGTGCCCGCATAGGTCGTATTGAAGGCTTTGACTACTTTTGCATTCGGAACCGCTTGTGCCACTTCCTCAGCCGAAGAGGAACCGGGTGCGGTAGCGAGATCGTCGTACGTGGGTTTGAGCGGGTTGGCAATATCCACAACGACCTTGCCATCGAGCTTCTTTCCAAGCTGCCTGGCGACTTCTTTGTTCGTGCCGTACCATAAGGCAAGCACTACAATATCACCGAGATTTACGTTCTCGAGATCCGCCGCAGAGACCCGCGTGTCACTCTTGGCAGCGCTCTTTACATCCTGAGCAGCCTGCTCGGCAGTTTCGCGTTTGTCACCGACAAAGGTGACCGAATGTCCAGCCGCCGCAGCGCGGGTGCCGATGGCGCGTCCCATATTTCCGGGTCCAATAATTGTTACGTTCATGTTTTCTCCTGTCTTCATTCTTAATATCCAAGCTCTTCTTTCACGATAATCATCGTGATTCGATCCGGCTTTATTTCCTTGTTCACGATCAAAACTTTGTTGAGTCCGGTATGCATGTTGTACAACTGTTGCATATGAACCTCTTCGCGCGGCACACAATACTCTTCAATTCGCCGCATTCCTTCTTCTAGATCCTTCACAATCTTCTGCGCACCCACCACCCAAATGACCTTGCCTGCGCCAGAGGCATAAGGAC
>JBKPQD010000384.1:0-3294 GCA_046733915.1 Chloroflexota bacterium | reverse complement strand
GGGCGGCGATACGTTCATTCGCGTTGGATCTTGCGGCGTTTTTCAGGATGGACAGAAGCCCGGCGATGTCATCGCCGCCAGCGGCACGGTACGGGCAGGTGGAACAGGCATGGCTTATCTTCCACCGATCTTTCCGGCTGTTCCAACATTTTCCATCTTGCGTTCTTTAGTCGAGGCGGGCGAGGAATTGAATATTCCAGTGACTGTGGGTGTAGGCGTAGCAGGCGATGCCTTCTATGCACCGCGCGAGAAAGAACCCGCTTTCGAACCGAAAAAGACCGGGCTGGTCTTCGTGGAAATGGAAAGCGATACATTATTTATTGTGGGCGCTGTGCGCGGCTGGCGGACCGGTGCGATCTTCGCCTCCGACGGCGCGCCAGGTGTGATCAAACCAGAATGGGGAGAGACAGATTTTCGTCGCGGCGAGATGGATGCGATCAAGATCGCCGTGCATGGCATGTGGAAAATTGCTCAGATAGATCAAAAGAAATAAAAACTAGACCACATGGAAATCCCGCCCTAGAATGGATGGGATTTTTTATTGCGTTAGGGTGTCGTTCGATTGAATATTTGCTTTTATATCATCTGGATTAGGGCGTCGATTCGTCGCCACAAAGATGAGCATCAAGGCAATCAGTGCGCTACCCAACTCACGAGGAATCCCTGAGTAGATTTGTAATCCGGTGATGGATCCGGTGCGGAGACCACCCAAGAGCAGCGCGAAGAACACGACGCCAGCCGGATGGAGGTGACCCGCAAATGCCACGATCAATCCATCAAAATCATTGACTGCTGAAAAATTGGAGATGAACTGGTAATGCACACCGAGGACTTCGATACCACCAGCCAAGCCTGCTAACGCTCCGCTAATAAGCATCGCCAGCAGAACAGGCTTATGGACAGGCATGCCACCATAGAGTGCAAACCGTGGAGCATTCGCGTTCATGCGCACCTCCAACCCACTCGATGTGTGCCAAAGAAATATATACAGGATCAGTGCCGCCGCAAGTGCGATAAAAAATCCGAGGGAGAGTTTGGTACTCACAATTAAAGGCTCCAAACGCGCATTCAAATCGACGCGTGGCAAGCGGACCAAACCGACCAGTACACCGGCGATCGGATTTAGTAGCAAAGTGGCGATGATTTCATTGACTCCAACGTAATGTTTAAGTAAGGCGGGGACCAATCCCCATAACCCTCCGAGCAGCACGGCGCCGAACAATGCAACTGCGGGATGAATGAATGGCGGCAGGGATAGGTACCCAGCCACCCAGTCCGCTGCCGCGGCGCCAAAGAGCATCTGCCCTGCCTGCCCGATCGAGAAAAATCCACTGCGCAGAGCCACTGTTGCAGACAATCCACTCAGAATTAGCGGCGTGGCAAATTGCAGTGCTGTGACCAGCGCACAACGACCGGGTCCGGGATTACAACCGAATCCTGCTTCAAATAAGTTGGCATACGTCGATAAAGGATTCTGTCCTGCCGCCAGGATGAGAATTGCTCCGGCAAGAAGGCTGAAGAGTACAGGTAATAATAACCAGATTATGCGTCCTAGAAATCGGGTGATTTTTACATTCGGCAAGGAAGCGGTCGTCATGTAGAAATCATATTTCGGGTTGTGCCTGAAGGCTATTCGCCAGCGCTTCGATCTCTTTCAAATCAGGCAGGGTGGTCGCCGCGCCCAGATTTTGTACCTTGAGCGACCCGCAGGCTACAGCCCAACATAAGCTGCGGGGCAAGTCGAACCCCTGTAGGAGTCCGTACAACAAACCTGCGCGAAAAGCATCTCCAGCTCCAGTCGCGTCGACGGCGTTGACCGCGGGCGGCTCGACCGTAAACCCATTCCCTTGCGCATCGACGGCATGCACTGTCCCCGGACCGTTTGTAGTAATGACAATCCCTTTGGATATAGATTGCAATTTCCGGGCGTGCTGGCGCAGATCCACACCCGGGAAGTGCTGACGGATATAGGGACCGGAGTTCGTCGCAATACCTGTGTAGGGCAATGCGGGATGATCGGGCCATACGACATCCCCGATCGCCGTGGTGACACCCGACTCAAATGCTACTCGCGCCGACTCCAA
The DNA here is from genome assembly GCA_046733915.1 of Chloroflexota bacterium. Taxonomy (GTDB): domain Bacteria; phylum Chloroflexota; class Anaerolineae; order Anaerolineales; family Villigracilaceae; genus Defluviilinea. The sequence goes on along the minus strand of JBKPQD010000384.1, from coordinate 1,210 downwards.
TCGTTCGGGTCCGCCATAGAGATCAAGAGGCAAGTACTTGACGCCATCCAGCATTTCTTTCGTCAACCGAACCTTGGGAGCCTGTGGATACCAGAAGATTAAAAACGAGCGTTCTCCATCCGGCGTTACGATAGCGCGCGTAAAGGGTGTGGTGACTCCTTCTCGCTGTTCGACCAGACTCGCATCGATATTCGGAAACATCCTCAATCGCTCGAGAATCCAATCCCCATAGGAGTCTTTTCCGATCACATTTCCGCTTAAGCCGACCTTTACGCCGAGTCTTGCCAGCCAGACCGCGGTATTGGCTGCTGCCCCGCCACCGTGGTAACTATCCGAGGTTGGGAAGATCGCGTTCTCCGGTGAGGGGATTCCATCCGCTTGAATGATGTTGTCAATTCCGATTTCCCCATAACATAAGACTTCATATGATGCCATTCCATCCTCGTAGTTTATTGCTTTAAATAAGACCAAATGAATTCGCGGCACTTTTCTGTATCTACGCCGGTCACCGCGGTGACGATCGGTGTATCGCCACCGGGTGTTGAAAAACGAGTCGTCCCGCCTAAACCTGAATTTGAAAGCTCAACTTGGACGCTTGCTTGCTCTGTTTGGAACATCGAACGGTCGACAAGATACGCGGCGGCGACCGCGTCATGCAGCGCGCAACCGTCATGTTCCCAGCCCATTTCTTCCATCCGGTCAATCCAGCCTGGCGCCTGCATGCGCAGAAGTTCTACAGCCGGGTTTCCCTCTGGAAGGTCGGCAAAATCATTCCGCGAAAAATGGACACGGCGGGTGATATCCAGGCCCAGAATGTGCACGTTCCAGCCCGCATGCAAAACAATCTGTGCTGCTTCCGGATCACATCGAACATTGAATTCTGGTGCTTCAGTCTCAGCGTGGAATGAGCCGCCCATAACGATTACGTCTCGTACAAGCGCAACAATTGCTGGTTCCAATTGGACCGCTAGTGCGAGATTCGTCATCGGTCCCAGTGCCAGGATCGATACTTGACCGGGATTGGCACAAATCGTTTGAATCATTAACTTCGCAGAAGAGAAACTCGTCACACGCGGGGTCCACGGTAGTGTTGGCTCATATCCAGATTGCCACTCCTCAAACCACGTCATATCAGCAGTGAGAGGCTTTTCAGCGCCTTTGCCCAGGTTGATATTTTCGGCGCCGAGCCCGTTCAGTAAGCGATCAAGAT
>JBKPQD010000383.1:0-3292 GCA_046733915.1 Chloroflexota bacterium | reverse complement strand
GCTAGGACAATATGGATTTCGTGTGCTGCTGCTCGAGAAGGCCGGCTTTCCAAGCGACACACTTTCCACGTCCTTTTTTCGCGCGCCTGCGTTACGCGTGTTTGAAAAAATCGGCGTACTGGAGGAGATCAAATCTGCTGCACCACCATTGGGTATCCTTTGGAACAATATTGACGGGCATGTGATCAGCGAGCCTGTGGATGCTGCGGCAGAACATCTACGTTTTTTCTTGTGCGAGCGGCGGATTACTCTGGACTGGATCCTTTTCCAACGCGTGAAACGTGAACGCAGCGTCGAAGTTCGGCTGGGTGCAAAGGTGCTAGATTTGATCTGGCAGGCGGGCCAGGTGACGGGTGTTCGCTGGAGCGAGCAGGATGGGATTCGCGAGGCAACCGCCCGGGTCGTCGTTGGCGCGGACGGTTTTTACTCGACAATCGCCAATATTGTCCAACCAGTCTACGAGACCTTTTTTCCGGTACAGCGTTGTACTTATTACACCTATTTTCAGGGACTCGACTCCTTGGAAGAGCCAACAGCCGAGCATCATTTTGTCGGCAACACGCTCACCTATGTCTTTCCCACAGACGCAAACCTGACTATGGTTGCCCTTAGTCTGCCAATCAGCGATTTCCACTCGTTTAAAAAAGAACCGATGAAGCAATTGCGGACACACCTGGAATCGATCCCCTTACTTGCTCCACGGCTTGCCAGGGCGGAAATAGCTTCAAGCATTTGGGGCTCCGGAAATATTCCCAGCTATCAGCGCATACCGTTTGGGTCCGGTTGGGTGCTGGTGGGTGATGCTCACCAGGTCATGGATCCGTGGAGCGGGATGGGCATCGATCATGCTGCGACCCATGCAGACTTCCTCGCCAATTCCTTATATCGATGGTTGCGGGAGGAGGTGCGCTGGGAAACCGCTATGAACGAATATCGCAGCCAGGCGCGGCGCTGGAGCAAGAAATCCTACCGGCGTACTACTACGTATGCCGCTGATCTGCGACCTATGACCCGCCTTGCACTGCAACGACGTGGGCTACTGGAAGAAATCAACACCAATAATTCCAGTTAGATAAGAGGAAAGCGAGAAATCACTTACGATTTTTACGACTCGCTGAGCCTACAAAAATCCCGCTTTTTACCTTCGTCTCTTAAGTAAAATTTCCATCCTGTTTGACTTCAGGATGGAAATTTATTTCTAGCTCTCCACGAGAGTGACCATACGATTGGGCACTTTATGTATTATGTCAAATCAATAAACTGTTCAAGCGAACCACGATTTAAAGTCTTTTTCATTGCTGCAAGAAACAAAGCAGCCGGGACAGAGGTGTCCCGGCTGCCATTCCTATGAGACCGAACCAAAGCTTCCCAGCAAAGCGATCGCCCCTACGATGATGAGAGCGCCCGCCCAGATCAGGTCAAAGTTGATCCAGTGGCTGCGTAGGATGCGCAGCCCGAATTTCTTATAAACAACCCAGGCAATCAATGCCATCACCACCAGCATCGACAGTGTGTGTAACAGAATGCCAAGGACGACCTCGGCGTTAAGACTTGCGCCCATCACGGCCAAATGAGCAGCGTGTTCAGCAGGCATCATTGCATGGTCCATGTGCATCTCCGCTGCTGGTGTAGTCAGAGACAGCACCAGAGGGGCGATCATCAAGCCGGCGCCATGAGCGGTCGCCATCAGAAAGGACCACCAGGTGAGATCGCCCATCCCGACCTGCATCCCCACCCAGCGAGGATGGCGGTAGTAGTTGAAGACCTTGTAAAGTCCAAAGCCGATCAGGGTCAGCGCCGTAGCAAGCTTCAAGAAGGACACCGGCAAGAACTGGGCACTCGCCACCACCGCCATCGCAACAACCAGCAGGGAAAGAGCATGCCCGGCGGCAATCGGCAATAATGAACTCCATATGGCGCGGTCGCTGCGGCGCTGCAATCCGAGGGACAGAGCAAACAACCAGCCCATTCCGGGATTCAATCCATGATAAGCGCCAAATGCCGCCATGATATACAGGGGCGTGCAGCAATTATGAAGGATAGCAGTAAGAGTCTGTGGAAGCATCGCCTCCCTCCAATCTCACTTGGTGCACGCGCATTTCGCCGGTTTGCAGGAAGAAATCCGGATCGAGCTCGATACCGCCGTCGGGGTCCGCGTTGATTCGAACCATCCATCCTTCGAGCAGGTCGGGATAGAACTGGTCGTCCCAGGTGCTGTACAAACCGTTCGTCAGGTAGACCCGCTTGCCGTCGCGGCTGATCTCCACCATCTGCGGACCACCGAGCAGACGGCCCTCGCGCTGAGGATGTCCCTTCTGCCGGGCGATGCCGCCAATCTCCACCTTGCCGCACAGCTGCGGGTTGAACGGGTCAGAAACATCATACTGGAGCAGTTCGCCCGTTCCCCAGCAGGAAACGTAAAGGTATTTGTCATCCAGCGACAAGTCAATATCCGTGACGAGTGGCGGCACTGCCTTGAACCCCTTCAACAAGGGCGGAAGCTCGTCTTCGGTTGCCGGTTGGGCAGGAATCGTGATGGTCTTTTTGGCAGCCCATTTTCCATTTTCCTGGTACCAGGTAAAGATGTTCGCCGATAAATCGGCCAGGCTGACGACAACAGCTGCAAATCCGTACGTCTTGCGCGGATCGTGCGCGGGACGCAACTCCAGGACCATCTGCTGCTCCGCGCCGAGATCGACGGTCTGGACCTTGCGCCGCTTGCGCATGTCCCAGAAGTGGATCTGATGACCATACTTACCGGCGAGCAAATCCTCAGGCACGACACCGTTCTCAAATTGAGCCGGCTTGCCCCATTCGCTTGTGATCATCGTGTCATGGGCAATATGCCACCAGAAATCGTAGGACAGTTCCTGGTCACCGCGGTCGATTTCCCAGGGACCGATCACGTCAAAATTAAAGTGATCGAGCATGAAGATCCCGCCGGGACCATCGGTTCCGTTAACGGAACCGATGGCGTTGATATAGATGCCATCCGGTCCGCAGTGGACGGTATGGGGCCGGCTGTAACCGGTCTTCGCCATAATTTCTTCCGCCTCGATGGTCTTGATTAACTTCGGCTTGAGCGGATCGGGTTGGGTATCGTAAATGTAGACGCGTGAGCTGCGCAGGCCGGGGATAATCAGGTAGCGGCGCTCAAGATGCGGATGAGGTGCCGAGGGGCACAGGGCGCTACTGCAGGCATTCCATCCAAAATGGTGCAGCTCATCTCCGGCATCTGTCTCTTATACACATCTGACGCTGCCGACGACAGGTATAAGGTGGTGGTGGGGGG
>JBKPQD010000382.1:0-6238 GCA_046733915.1 Chloroflexota bacterium | reverse complement strand
TGTTCGTAGACTTTTGGATCTAAGTTATAGCGCGCCGACAGATCCCACGGCTGGTTGTGTAATGGCTCGCCCAGGGATCCATCCTGTTGCTGTGCACGCAGATATAAACGCCAGTAAGTTTGCGCACCAAAATCCTCACGAGTTGCCACCATCCAACCGGCATTGGTCATTAAGGAATTGATCGCGAAGGCGCGACCGGTATACAACCAATCTTCACTAAACCCAGGATCCAACGATGCCGTAATCGGCACGAATGCATTTTCCAGACTTGCCAGCGCATCCCAACCTACTTCCTGCGTAACGCGTTCGCGTAAGGCTTTGAACGCCTCATCGGCGAGATCATGCAGCTGTGGATATGGCGCCTGTACTCCCTCGAGATTGACCAGGGACCAGCGTCCAGAGGCACCATCAGATACAGGCTCGCCATTTGGCGCCCAGAGCGGAGCAGGAGTCAAGTTTGCGGCTTGTTGATATTGTTCAACAAATGAATTCGGTACGACTAGATTCGCCCACATCAATCCGCGCAGAGGCATGGGGAACGGCTCCAGCTGTTGGACCAATTGTCCGTTCGTGGAATAAACAGTGAAGTACGTGTTGTTCGGCGCAGCAAGCGTGGTGATGATCTGATCGCCACGACTATTCCAGGCTGGATAATCTCCGTCGCCCAGCCAAGTAGCAGGCAAGTTTTTTTGCGAGTCCCACAGATAAATACCATTGTGCCCCAGCGATGTTGCCGAGGACGCCCAGGCAAGTTTTTGTCCATCCGGTGACCAGATGGGGTGCGATTCCTCAGCAAGGTCGGTATCGCTTAAATTTCGAAACCGGCTGTTATCCGTTTTATCGAGATCGGCAAGGATGACTTCACCATCCGATATAAAGGCAATGTGACGTCCGTCCGGCGCCCAGGCAGGGGAGTTGTCAGAGGCAGATGTTGTTGTTAATCGGACTGCGTCCTTCAAAGGGTCATCCGCAGGACCGACGAGAATATCCAGATCGTTACCAGTATAGGATTCGAAGGCAATAAAGGAACCATCCGGTGAAAAGGTCGGAGAGCCCTCATATTCTGGCGTATCTGTCAACTGCTTGGTCTCGCCGGTGGACAGGTTCATCAGGTACAGATCCCAGAACCCATTGCGATTGGATGCAAATGCAATCTCTTTACCATCCGGGCTGGGTGCCGGATCGATATCGTCCCAGTCACCAGCGGTAATGCGCGTGAGCGGAAGTTTGTTGGGAATGTATGCAAAGAGATGAGCGTATCCATCTTCTTCGTACGAGAGGATGACAACTTCCTGCGAGTTCCCTGCATTTACGGGAGTCGATGCCCTCGTTGCGGACGCTGTCGGTTGGACGCTATTGATCGTTTCGGGCGTTGCTGTCTCCTGGGGTGTACAGCTCAAGAGGGCGAGAATAATCAAGCACAGGGTTGCTGTCAGCGCGAGGAAACGTGAAATGGTTTGCGGCATGGAGATGTTGTTAATCGACGTTGGACTCAGTATTCTCTTGAGGCGGCTTGACGTCAAATGTAATAGTTTTGGGTTCTGTACTTGGCCCGTTGGGATAAAAAAGCTTTGCTTCCAAACTATACGGATTATGGAGTTCCCCACGAATGTGCATGGTGAATTCCAGTTTCCAGCTCATCGGCTCGATCACGCTCGTGGAGGCGACTTCATTGCCATCGGCGTCTGTGAGAACCGCTTCGACATGCGGTCGCTTTTGAAAGGGAGTGATCTCGATATTGACGCGCAGGCGATACCCATCCGGGTAAGGTTCGGCACTGAGACTGCGGATCTTTGTCTCTTCCGGGGTCATTCGATTGAGGCTGTCTTCGGGGACGAAGAAATCCATTTGGTAATTATAACCAAAACAAATTGCCCGCCTTCCTAGGAAGGCGGGCAAATGGATTACAGTTCTATTATGTCAAGCGAGCAGCCCGGAAGCGGGAGCTTGCTCTCCAACGCCAGACCGGTCAATGACATACGTTAACCGTTCTTCTTCTGGAATTCCTTCATGAAGTGAACGAGTGCTTGCGTGCCTTCGACGGTCATAGCGTTATAGATCGACGCGCGGATACCACCAACCGAGCGATGACCCTTGAGCCCGATCAGCTCATTCTTCTTGGCTTCCTTGGCAAACGTGTCCTCCAACTCTTCGGTGGGCAGGCGGAACGGGATGTTCATCACCGAGCGTGCCTCGGGCGCCGCGTGACCGCGATAGAAGCCACCACTCTCATCGATCGCCGCGTAGATGAGATCTGCTTTCTTTCGATTTGTCTTTTGGATTTCTGCCAGGCCACCGACCTTCTTCGCCCACTGGAAGACAAGTCCCACCATGTAGATGGCGAAGGCAGGCGGCGTGTTATGCAAAGATCCGCTTTCGGCGAGAGCCCTGTAATCGAGCATGACGGGCAGATTGGCGGGCGTGCGCTCGAGCATATCGTCGCGGACGATCACGACCGTTGTACCGGCGGGGCCAGCGTTCTTTTGGGCGCCTGCGTAAATTAATGCGTATTTGGAAACGTCAATCGGGCGGCTGATGAAATCGGATGAGGTATCGCAGACCAGCGGAACACCCGCCGGCGGAGTCGGCTCCGTGAAATATTCCACGCCGTGAATGGTCTCATTGGAGGTGAACTGCAAATAGGCGGCGTTCGGGTCGAGATCGAGATTCGATGGCAGGCAGTTGAAGCCTTCTTTTTCGGTGTTGGCTGCGGCGCGGGCAGTGCCAAGTTTCTGCGCTTCCTTGAGGGCGGTCTTACTCCATGTGCCAGTGACAATGTAATCCGCCGAGCCGCTGGCACGCAGATTCATGGGCAGCATCGCAAATTGCAGTGAAGCCCCACCCTGCAGGAACATGATCTTGTAGTTGGCGGGAATACCAAGCAGCTCGCGCAGGTCCGCTTCGGCAGTTTGGATGACAGCTTCGAATTCCTTCGAGCGATGACTGATCTCCATCACGGACATCCCGGTGCCTCTAAAGTCCAGTAGCTCAGCTTGTGCCTGTTCCAGCACTTCGAGCGGAAGGACAGCAGGGCCCGGATTAAAGTTGAACACACGTTTAGTCATGGAAAGCACTCCTGTATTGTTAGTTTTATGGACGCGCCTGAGCGCGGAATCACGCTTTTCCATGCATTATATCTTTTTGTCAGACAAATTTCCAAGAACAATTTGCACTAATCTTGCCTGATTTCTGTCGTTGACAAGGGATTTTGCCAAAAGTAAAATGTTTTTGTGATTAGCTTCACCTCTCAAACAGGGACTAGCCGGTTCGTCGGGCGGGTCCCTGTTATCAATTTATATTGTAGTAAGGAGAAATTGCCATGAAAGTCCTGATCTGTGACAAAACCGAGAAGGAATATATTGAACAAATGCGGGCCGCGGGATTGACTGTAGATGTACGTGACGATATCACCCCGGAGGAGCTCCCGAACGTTCTGCCCGGCTATGATGCCATGGTCGTTCGCTCGCGGACCAAAGTGCGCCAGCCCTTAATGGATGTTTGTCCGAACCTCAAGGTGATCGTGCGCGGCGGTGCCGGGCTCGATACCATCGACCATGAGTACGCCAAATCCAAAGGCATCGCCGTGATGAATACGCCGCTTGCCAACTCCCTTTCTGTTGCGGAGCTCGCTATTGGCTATATGTTCATGCTGGCACGTTCTCTCTACCGGGCAACTGCCACAATGAAAGCTGAGAAATGGGACAAGAAATCCTTCGAAGGCGACGAGATCGGTGGCAAGACCCTCGGTCTGATCGGTTTGGGCAACATCGGCCGCGAGACTGGCAAGCGCGCAGCTGCCCTGGGCATGCAAGTCATTGGTTATGATCCCTACGTCAAGGAAGCGGACGGAATCCAGCTGGTCACTTTGGAGGAACTCCTTGCGCAAGCAGACTATATTAGCTTGCATCTACCGAAGACCAAAGAGTCCACGAATATGATCGGGACGGAACAATTTACGAAGATGAAGAATGGCGTCCGTATCATCAATTGTGCGCGCGGTGGAATTATCAATGAAGATGCTCTCTACGAAGCTTTGACAAACGGCAAAGTTGCCGGCGCAGCCCTGGATGTTTTCGCCGATGAGCCTACCACCAACTGGAAGTTGGTCAAGCTCGATAACGTAATTGCCTCTCCTCATATCGGCGCCGCGACCAAGGAAGCCCAGGCACGCGTCGGCGCGGAAGTCGCGCAGAAGCTGATTGAATTTGCCAAGAACGTCCAGCCGGTGTAAATAACCACATGTCATTGCGACGCAGTACTCTCCGCTAAACGGAGAAAGCTTTACGATTAGTTTGTTCCACCTAATAGGAGATTGCTTCGGGCTAACGCCCTCGCAATGACATTATATTTAATGGAGGATACGTCCATGAAAATTATCGACGACCTTGGCATCCAGATTCCACAAGTCTATCTCCCCAAGCCTGGCATTGACTTAACCAAATGGGCGGTGATCGCCTGTGATCAGTTCACCTCCCAACCTGAATATTGGAACCAAGTAGAAAAAATTGTTGGTGATGCACCTTCCACTCTGAACTTAACGTTCCCTGAAGTTTATCTTGAGCAGCCTGGTGGCGAGCAACGTATCGAGAATATCCAGTCCACGATGCGCAAATACATGGACGAAGGGATCTTACAGCCGCATGATGGAATCGTTTATGTGGAACGGATGATTGATGGCAGAACTCGCAAAGGAATTATTCTCGCTCTCGATTTGGAAGCATATGATTACAACAAAGGCTCCTCCAGCCTGATCCGTGCTACAGAGGGCACAATTGTCGATCGTTTGCCACCGCGCATTAAGATCCGCCAGGGCGCGACCGTGGAACTTCCACATATTCTGGTGCTCATCGATGATCCGGAACGGACTGTCATCGAGCCGTTGAGCGCAGCGAAATCCAAACTCGAAAAGTTATATGATTTCGATCTAATGCTCGATAGTGGCCATCTCACGGGCTATGCGGTCAACGAAGAATTGGAAAATAAAGTCGTTGATGCACTCCGTGGACTCGCCAAACCAGAAACCTTCGCAACCAAATATGGCATCGGTCAAAATCAATCGGTATTACTCTTCGCGATGGGAGATGGCAATCATTCACTGGCGACCGCCAAAGCCATCTGGGAAAAGATGAAATCAGAGGTTGGTATGGATCATCCTTCGCGTTACGCACTTGTCGAGATCGAAAACGTTCACGACGAAGGCCTGACTTTTGAGCCTATTCATCGCGTCTTGTTCGGCTTGAAGAAAGATTTGTTTGCAGAACTGGAAAAATATTTCGGCGCAAACTTTAGCTATAGGCCCGTTGCGAGTGCCGATGAAATGGTCCAGGCGGTGGACTCCGCTTCCGGTGAGAAGCAGGTTATTGGCCTGGTCGGAGGCGGAAAGGAATTTGGTGTGATCGAGATCACCAACCCATCTTCCAATCTCCCCGTCGGCACCCTCCAGCCGTTCATCGATTCCTTTCTAAAACACGGCGGCGCGGAAAAAGTAGATTATGTTCATGGCGAGGAGGTGACCGTGAAGTTAGGGAGTAAGCCACATCACGCCGGCTTTTACCTGCCGGGCATGCACAAATCTGATTTGTTCAAGACAGTCATTCTGGACGGGGCTTTGCCGCGCAAAACATTTTCAATGGGGGATGCACACGAAAAACGGTTCTATATGGAAGCGAGAAAAATTTCGTAACGAACACAAGGGACGGCAGCCGCCGTCCCTTATGATATTCCCTTCAAAATTTTGAGAGCCTCTTCAAAATCAGCGGGATGGGGTATCGAAAATTTTACTCTCTCATTGGTCGCGGGATGAATGAATGACAATGATTGCGCATGCAGCATTGGACGCGGCAGCCCGTATCGGTCCCGCGCGCCATACAAGACGTCTTCCACCAGCGGATGACCAAGCGCATAAGCATGCACCCGTATCTGATGGGTTCTGCCTGTCATGGGTTTCGCTTCCACTAAAGCCGACTCCTCATAGCGCTTAATGACGCGAAAGCGCGTCTCAGACGGTTTTCCACGTTTATCATCTACCATGGTGCGGTGTTTATGCCCGACGTTAGAGCGCAGCGGATACCTGGTAATCTTCTCCTCCCACTTGGGATTGCCTTGCAGAATTGCATGATACGTCTTTTGGGCCTCGTGATTGTCAAATTGAGTGTTTAGAACTCGATGGGTCTCTGGATCCCGGGCAAAAATCATCACGCCGCTGGTGATTTTGTCCAGACGATGGACGATAAATATT
>JBKPQD010000381.1:0-2336 GCA_046733915.1 Chloroflexota bacterium | reverse complement strand
GGGCGTATCGCCAACAGACCAACTGCTTCCCTGTCCGCGCGTGTCCATCACGAAGTGAGCGTAGCCTGCGCTCGCCCAGAGCAACCAGTCAATCGGGAAATTGCGTCCCCCGCCATAGCCGATATATTCGACAACGCAAGGCAGCTTCCCCGTGCGCTGGCTTGGCAGGATCAGCCAACCTTTGACGGCCTGTCCACCAAAGCCATTGAATGTAACGTCGAATGTTTCCTGCGCCTCGAGACCATAATCTACCTTTTGAAATTTGGCATCGAGTGGAGATATTCGTGCTTCCTCGAGAGTGGATTTCCAGAAGGCGTCGAAGTCTGTGGGCTCATCACGATCGGGACAATAGGTTTGAAGCTCTTTCAGAGAGAGGTCAAAGAATGCCATAGTGTTCTCCTTTGTAGGTACGGGCATGAGACCTGCATGTCTCGCGTGCCCCGGTACATTTATTTCATCGCCAGCTTGCCGCGGAAGCGTACATAGGTCGCGTAATCAATCTCGGTGCGCCGCTTGATGTAATCCTGCGTTCTTGTTGCCAATCGGGCGCGGTCGGTGAGCTTTTCGGTGACCAGCAGGTCAAAGGCATCGGAACCCGCACCGGACCCGAACGAGACGACGAGAATCCGGTCGCCAGACTGGGCAATATCGAGGGTGGCTGTGAGACCGATCATTGCAGCGCCCGCATACGTATTCCCAATGATAGGAACCAGTAGTCCCGGCTCGATTTGTTCCATCGAAAATCCAAGTTGGGATGCGACACGTTGTGGAAACTTTGTGTTCGGCTGGTGGAAAACTGCCCATTTGTAATCCTTGGCAGTCGTTCCAGTTGCTTCCATCAGGTGCGTAGCTGCTTCGGTGATATGCTTGAAATAAGCCGGCTCGCCGGTAAACCGCATACCGTGCTCCGGATACTTTTGATATTCACGCCGCCAGAAATCGGGCGTGTCGGTGACATACGAGTAGGCAGCATTAATGATCGCCAGCGATTCCTCGGCGGGACCGAGGATGTACGCTCCGCCACCTGCGCCAGCAGTGTATTCAAGCGCGTCGCCAGGCTTGCCCTGGGCGGTATCCATGCCGATCGCCATAGCATAGTGTCCCATGCCGGAACCGACCAGTCCCATCGCCGCGACCATCGCTTCCGTGCCGGCTTTGCAGGCGAATTCCCAGTCCGCGGCTTGCGTGTTCGGAACGGCGCCGATTGCTTCGGCAACCAGTGTAGATGTGGGTTTCACCGCATACGGGTGGGATTCCGACCCGACCCAGACGGCACGCAGTTCGTGCGGATCGATCTGGGCGCGTTTCATCGCATTGCGCGCCGCTTCAATGGACATGGTGATCACGTCCTCGTCCATGCCGGGAACGGCTTTTTCCTTGATCGGGAGGCCGCCTTTGCCGCCCGTCCAGACGCGGGCAACTTCTTTGGCAGGCAAACGGAATCGGGGAACATACGCGCCATAACCGACGATTCCAACCGGCTTGGCGGGTTTCAGCAAAGTAGGGAAGTGTGTATCAGGAGTTGTCATGAATATCTTTCCTAAAGATACTTTCTTTTAAATGTTCGTTTTGCGTACATCACGATTTTAGAATGAGTTGAGTGCTTTATGGCTTGCTTGTTTTTGTTCACAATAAATTGTGTAGACGTCAATCGTCGAAGTGAGTCGAAGACTGGGAACCGCTGCTATCCATCAGTCGATTTCCGTAAAATCTCTTCGGCTCGATCTATTCTAACCACTTTCTCTGCCACCATCTGCGCAGCGATCTTTTCAATTAAGTCTCCGTTCGCACCGGCGGCAATCGCCACCTGCCTTGCGTGCAATGTCATATGTCCACGCTGAATGCCTTCCGTGGCGAGAGCGCGCAGGGCTGCCATATTCTGCGCTAAACCTACGGACACGATAATTTCAGCCAGCTCGTTGGCGGTTTTTACGCCCATGAGTTTCACCGCGGCTTGTGCGGCGGGATGAACCCTGGTCGCGCCGCCAACAGTTCCAACAGCCATTGGCATTTCGAGCGTGCCAACCAGATTTCCATCCGCATCTTTGTTCCAACGGGATAGCGATGTGTACCTACCGGAACGCGCAGCATAGGCGTGCGCACCGGCTTCGATCGCTCGCCAGTCGTTGCCGGTGGCGATGACGACCGAGTCCACGCCGTTCATGATGCCTTTGTTATGAGTGGCCGCGCGGTAGGGGTCCGCCGCAGCGAAAGCGTAGGCAGCGATGATCCCGTCACGGACTTCTTCGCCAGAGAAATTGTCAAAAGCGAGTTCCTTCAATGGAATCGTGCAACGAGAGCGGGCAATGCGCCGATCCGCTAGATTGGAAAGAATC
>JBKPQD010000380.1:0-4940 GCA_046733915.1 Chloroflexota bacterium | reverse complement strand
CAGTTGGTTATTGGCTGGCACTGGACTTCCGAAAGTGGAAGTTGCGGGCTTGACCATTTTGCCTGGCGCACGCACTCTCTACGCCGCGACGCATGGTCGCAGCGCTTGGACGCTTAAGCTGCCGTAAGTAAGATAGTAGTTTCGTAATAAATTGCCCCAGATCCAATCTGGGGCAATCTTTTTAAACACTTTCTCCATAACTATACTAGCTGGAACAGAAGTCGATCTTATTATCCAAGCCGATATGGTACAGATTATCCTTGCCGTTGGCTTCCAGCCAAATGCGATACCCGGATAGCCTGCCCTTCGTAGATGTTTGACTGGTTTCTGTAGTGCAACCTTGCGTAATATCCTGCCAATCGATATCACTGATTTTCAAAAAGCGGATCTGATTCGCGTTTATGTGTAATCGGTGGGCAAGATCTTCTTCTGTTAATCTTATGAAGGCATTTGCTTCGGCAGGAAGCGGCGTAACTTCTGAAAAGTCTGGAGTATTGAGCGGCAAAGCGGAATTTCCAGACGAATTCCCGCTAGGTATCTGCGAAGCCTCCCCCGGGGGAGGCTTCGCAGGGACAGAAGAAAGCGTTGGTGACGCCGTACAGCTCACTAACAGCAGTCCTATTAAGATCGAGCACAAGAGACGATATTCTTTCAAAGGATTCTCCTTTTCCATGGATGAAACAAGGTCGGTGTGGAGCTTTATTCTCTTTTAGACGATACTTTTCTGTTCATGTTTTCCGAAAACCTAAATTTCAACTAAGAACTTTTGCCCGCCTTGTCTGAAAATATCCGCCACTCCAGAGGATGGATATTGGTTTGCTTCCTATCAATGGATGTGGCTTTTTCTGGATCCTGATCATGTAACTTACAAATGCTCCATTCGTCATGTTTTCGCATTCAAGTGATGAGGCACCAATAGGTTACAGTTTGGCTCGATTTTTAAAATTACTTAATATAATAGACGTAGTAGGTCAATCTTTTAAAGGTATCCAAAAAGCAAACCCATCGTGAGATGGGTTGCAAAGTCATGGGCCTCGCCGCGGCGGGGTCGCCGGGCCGCCGGTTTTTGTTCGGCGGTTTTTATTTATAGAAGGAGGTCTGGCACAGAAAGCTTTCAACTCAGAAGTTTGTCCCAACAATCAGCACCACATTCTTGAAGAGGAGACAAGATTATGCGTAAGACGTTTTCTATGATGTTTTCGCTTTTGCTGGTTCTAGCGGTAGCGTTGTCTACTGTCGGACCCGCGTTTGCTCAGTCTGGCACAGGTGGGGGACTTTCGAAACATGATCGTGAATTGCTGGCAGAAGCAATCGCAAATGGCAAGTCTACAGTTACCTTATTGATTGCTTCGCAACCGGGAGCCAATAGAACGGTGGCGAGCGGCATCACGAGGCTGGGTGGAACAGTTCGCTATCGGGAAGACACCATCAATTACATTAGTGCGATCGTGCCGGTCAACAAGGTGGATGCAGCGGCAACATTAAATGGTGTTATGGCTCTTGATCTGAATGAAATCATCCCGTGGGAGGATCCATCCCCAGGTGTGGATGAAGGGATCGACGGAGTGGCAGCAGTGATTCCGCAACCACCCCCCGGTGCCAGCACTCCCAATAACAATCCCTATATGCCAATTGGCGATACGGGTGCCTCTCAATTTATGGCTGCGCATCCCACCTGGGATGGACGTGGTGTCACGATTGGTTTCCTGGACCTCGGCATATCCCTTGATCATCCCAGCCTATTGACGACTAGCACGGGTGAGCGCAAGGTCATAGACTGGGTCACAGCGACCGATCCATTTAGCGATGGGGACCCAACCTGGCTCAACATGTCCAATCAAGTCAGTGGCAGCACGTTCACGTTTAGCAATGTAACGTATACAGCGCCAGCCAATGCCGCTTACCGTATTGCACTCTTCAACGAACGGGATGCACGACTTGGCGGCGAAGTGGGTAATGATGTCAACCGTGATGGGAACCCAACTGGCAGCAGCGGTATTTTTGCTGTTTTATGGGACACAGCCAGCAACAACGTTTGGGTCGATACCAACCAAAACAAAAGCTTTGCTGACGAAGTGGCAATGACCGACTACAAGGTCCGCTACGATGTCAATTATTTCGGCACCGATAACCCTGCGACGGCGATTGCCGAGCGGATGCCATTTGTGGTCCAGACCGACGGACAACGCAAAGTCGTCAACATTGGTATTGTTTCTGGCTTCCATGGCTCACACACCGCGGGCATTGCCGCAGGTAACAGTCTGTTCGGTGGTGCAATGAGCGGTGCCGCCCCCGGAGCGAAACTCGTTTCCGTACGCGCATGTCTGTTTATCGCCGGCTGTACAGCCACGGCGCTCACAGAAGGCATGATCTATGCCGCCAAGCAGAGCAACGTGGATGTGATCAACATGTCCATTGGTGGTTTGCCGGCGCTCAATGATGGCAACAATGCTCGCGCTGTTCTATATAACAATCTGATCGAGACGTACAATGTGCAGATCGTCCTCTCCGCAGGAAACAGCGGTCCAGGGATGAACACAATCGGCGATCCGGCGGTGGCTAGTCTTGCATTGGCTGCGGGCGCGTATATTTCCAGCGCCACGTATTTGGCTGATTATGGTGTTCAATTCAATGAAGTCGATAATTTGCATAACTTCTCTTCACGCGGCCCGAGTGAGCATGGCGGCTTCAAACCGGAAATCGTTGCACCAGGTGCAGCTGTTTCGACTACGCCTCTGTGGCAGCCTGGTAGTCCAGTGCCTGGCACCTATGCCCTCCCGCCTGGCTATCAAATGCAAAATGGAACATCTATGGCGGCCCCACAAACTGCTGGAGCGATCGCGTTGTTGATCAGTGCTGCGAAGCAGATGAATGTGCAATACCAGCCAGCACAACTCCGCCAGGCGCTCAAATCCTCCAGCCGCTATTTAACTGGGCGCTATCAGGCATATGAGCAGGGGAACGGTCTGATTAATGTTGGTGCAGCCTGGGATTTGCTCAAAACCAATATCAAGACCGTCCGAATTCAATCGTCCGTGGCAGTGAACACAATTCTGAGTGACTTCTTGGCGACCCCGGGTTTTGGCGTGGGTATCTATGATCGAGAAGGTGTGGCAGTTGGTGACAGCTATGTACGCACCTACACCTTTATTCGTACCGATGGCCCTGGCGGCAGTAAGAGATATAACTTAACCTGGATAGGCAATGATGGCACTTTTAGTTCGGCAGGTTCCATCACATTGCCGAAGGGTGTACCTGTCACGTTGGATGTAAACATCAACGCAACATCTTCAGGCTCCCACTCCGCCCTCTTGAACCTCGATGATCCAGGCAGTGTGGGTATTGAATACCAGACCATGAATGTTGTGATTGCGGCAGACCAGTTTACTGCCCAAAGTAACTACGCTGTAGTAAAACAAGACAGCATTGGCCCGGGTCAGTTCAGGAGCTACTTCTTTTATATTCCTGCTGGAACTCCGGCTTTCAAAGTTGATTTAAACGGTGGCGGAGCAGCGGGTAACGGTGCGATTCGCTTCCTGCGTTGGAATGCCTGGGGCTTGGGCGTTGACTCGAACGGCGTGAGCAACTGCTACAACGGCGCGCCTGGTGGATGCACCACGGGTAGTGCAACAAGCCGTACCCAAAGTAATCCGCAAGCAGGCGTTTGGGAAGTGACCGTTGACGCCCGTCGCAACTCGGATGCAGCCAGCGCACCATTCACGTTGACTGCTTCGATCCTCGGCGCGACTGTCTCACCAGACCCGGATTTTATTCCTACTGCAACGATCGGCGTACCCACTGCTCGATCCTACACGATCACCAATCTATTCGGTGATTTCACAGGCAAGGCAATTGGAACGGCGCTAGGTAGTGCCTATCGGGCTACACCTAGCATTGCTAATCATGCCCAGCAGACATTTGATGTTACCGTGACAGCCGGTGCCACCTCGCTGCGTGCGACGATTGGTAGCCCCTCAGATCCGGCAGCTGACCTAGACCTATTCGTCTTCAATTGTACGAGCGGTACCTGCGTACAAGCTGGTTCGAACGCGGATGGCGACTCGGAAGAGTCAGTGACTATTGCCAACCCGGCCGTAGGTCTTTGGCGTGTGCTGGTCGATGGCTACTCAGTTCCGGCAGGCACAACCACATATAACTATGTAGATGTATTTGCCAGCCCAGCTTTCGGCTCGGTCAGCGTGACGGATGCGGATGCATTGCGCCCGGCCGGCTCAAGCTGGAATGTGCCTGCTTCCGTGACAGCGAACGCTGCTCCTGCCGCGGGTCGTGTCCTGCTTGGAAATGTTCAAGTCCGTACCGACACGAATGTTTTAATCGGCTCCGGTGATGTGATCGTTCAAAGCGTCACTCCATAGAATAACTCGATCGTCAGAACGTTTTGTAATCGTAAAGGCTGGCAAGATTTCCTTGCCAGCCTTTATTTAATCATTAAGTGCGATCAATTTCTACGGCGATGCAGGATTCGGATTCTCGCAATAGACAAAATATGTGTCTCGATTGGTATGGTATGCGTATTGAGCGCCGCCGGCTTCGAGCAGGATGCGGTATCCGGGCGTGATGACCTGCGGATAAGACATTCCCGGTTGGGGGCAGCCCAGGCTGGAATCTGACCATTCCACATCCGTGGCTTCGATCAGTTGAATCTGCCCGGCAGAAATGGAGAGCCGCTGCGACAGATCATCCCTGATTTGCTCGATCAAGCGTTCCAGACCGGCTGGGCTGGGGGTGTGAGAGGTGGCGGGCATAGGTTCGAAATCTCCTTGCGTGGGTGCGACCGTTTCGGGTTTGACAGGAACGGTAGAAGCTGTGCTCTCCCCTTCGATCGTCGGATTCGCAGCAGGTGAGCAACCGATCAACAGGAATAGCAGAATGCTAAAAATGTAAATTCTTAAGAGGGGGATTTTCGCCATCTTTGACTC